>JAIXTO010000144.1 GCA_027483885.1 Rhizobiaceae bacterium | reverse complement strand
GATCACCGGCGTCATCGATGCCGGCGGCGGTTTCCAGAATTATCCTGATGATTATGCCGTCATTCAGAAGCTGTCCGACGAGGGCAACATGACGGTGCGTCTCGCCTACAACCTTTTTACGCAAAAGCCGAAGCAGGAAAAGGAAGACTTCCTCAACTGGACGGCAAACGTCAAATACAAGCAGGGCGACGACTATTTCCGCCACAACGGCGCCGGCGAAATGCTGGTGTTTTCCGCCGCTGATTTCGAGGACTTTCGACAGCCGCGTCCGGACATGCCGCCGGAAATGGAAGGTGAACTGGAAGGCGTGGTGCGGGTTCTCGCCGAAAACCGCTGGCCTTGGCGCCTTCACGCCACCTATGACGAGACGATTTCGCGCGCGCTCGATGTCTTCGAGCGGGTGAACCAGGATATCCCGCTGGAAGGCCTCAACTGGTTCTTCGATCATGCCGAGACGATTTCCGATCAGTCGATCGACCGGATTGCAGCGCTCGGCGGCGGCATTGCGGTCCAGCATCGCATGGCCTTTCAGGGCGAATATTTCGTCGAACGTTATGGCCATGGTGCTGCCGAAGCCACGCCGCCGATTGCAAAGATGCTGGACAAGGGCGTGCATGTGTCCGCCGGCACGGATGCGACCCGCGTCGCCTCCTATAACCCCTGGGTGTCGCTTGCCTGGATGATCACCGGCAAGACGCTGGGCGGCATGCAGCTTTATCCGCGCGCCAATTGTCTCGACCGCGATACGGCGCTTCGCATGTGGACGGAAAACGTCACCTGGTTTTCCAACGAGGAAGGAAAGAAGGGGCGCATCGAAAAAGGCCAGTTCGCGGACCTCATCGTTCCCGACAAGGACTTTTTCGCCTGCGCTGAAGACGAGATTTCGTTTCTCACCTCCGAGCTGACCATGGTTGGCGGCAGAATCGTCTACGGCGCCGGCGACTTTGCAAAATGGGATGAAAACCCGGTTCCGCCCGCCATGCCGGATTGGTCTCCTGTGCGCGCCTTCGGCGGTTATGCCGCCTGGGGTGAGCCGCAGGGTGCGGGCAAGAACTCGCTTCGCCGCATGGCGATGGCAAGCTGCGGCTGCGCCAACGATTGCAACGTTCATGGCCATGACCATGCGGGCGCCTGGTCGTCAAAGCTTCCGATTGCGGATCTGAAGGGCTTTTTTGGCGCGCTCGGTTGCGCCTGCTGGGCGGTGTGAGGACATCATGACACACATTTCTCACACCACGCAGAAACCGGCTTCCCCTACCGTCACCGCCAGCCGGGTCATCCGGTTTTTAGCTCTTCTTGCGCTTTGTGCGGCCTATATCCAGGGGCCGCTCACCAAGATCTTCGATTTCGAGGGGGCGCTGGCGGAGATGACGCATTTTGGGCTTCTGCCCGCGCCGCTGTTTGCGGTCGGCGTCATTGTCTTTGAACTTTCCATGTCGGCGCTCATCCTCTCCGGTTTCTATCGTCGTCTCGGTGCCCTGGCGCTTGCAGTCTTCACCCTTGCGGCAACCGTCATTGCGCTGCGTTTTTGGGAGATGGCACCGGGCATGGAACGGATGATGGCGATGAACGCCTTCTTCGAACATCTCGGGCTTGCCGGCGCCTTTGTCTATGTGGCGCTCACGCAGACATCGCAGCGCTCGTCCTCCTGATGCCACAGACACTGCCACCGGAAAAAGGGCCTTCACCCATGACCTCCCATCTTGAGCTTCTGCTTTCCCGCCGAGAGGCCCTGCTGGCCGGGGCGGGATTTTCCGCCGCGATGGCTCTGCCGGGCCTCGCCCTTTCTCAAAGCCCCACCAACGCCACCAATGGAGTGTTTCCCATGACGCAGAATTTCATCGAGACCAAGGACGGAACCAAGATCTTCTACAAGGACTGGGGCACCGGCCAGCCTATCCTGTTTTCGCACGGCTGGCCGCTGTCGGGCGATGCCTGGGATGCGCAGATGCTGTTTTTTGGCCAGAATGGTTTTCGCGTCATTGCCCATGACCGCCGCGGACATGGTCGCTCGGACCAGCCCTGGCAGGGCAATAACATGGACCAATATGCCGATGACCTTGCAGAACTCATCGAAAAGCTCGACCTCAAGAACCTCATCATGATCGGCCATTCCACGGGTGGCGGTGAAGTCGCCCACTATATCGGCCGTCATGGCAATGCGCGCGTGGCCAAGGTGGTTCTCGTCGGTGCCGTGCCGCCGCTGATGCTGAAGACCGCCGCCAACCCCGAGGGCACGCCGATGGAGGTGTTCGACAGCATCCGCAACGGCACCGCGCTTAACCGTTCGCAGTTCTTCAAGGACCTGACGACACCCTTTTATGGCTTCAACCGCGACGGCGTGAAGGACAACCAGGGTTTTCGTGACAGTTTCTGGCTGCAGGGCATGATGGGCTCGATCAAGGGCCATTATGACTGCATCCGCGAATTCTCCGAGGTCGACTACACCGAGGACCTGAAGAAGATCGAGTGCCCGACGCTGATCATCCATGGCGACGACGACCAGATCGTGCCGATCGCGGCGGCTGCTGAAAAGGCCGTCAAGCTCGTCAAGAAGGGGACGCTCAACGTTTACAAGGGCGGCGCCCATGGCCTGGCGCAGGTCGAGGCGGAAAAGTTCAACGCCGACGTGCTCGCCTTCATTTCCTGATCCGTCATCGATCCCGGCCCGAGCGGCCGGGATCTTTCATTCCCCGCAGATAGAGGTTGCCATGTCATCGGCTCCAAACAAAACGGATGCGGGCGGCGCCTTCGCAGCCCTTGGCCAGAGCGTGTTTACCGTGCTCTGGATGGCGACCATCCTTGGCAATACCGGCACCTTCATCCGCGATGTCGCCAGTTCCTGGCTCGTCACGGATCTCTCAAGCGCCCCCGCAGCGGTCGCCACAATCCAGGCGGCGGGCACCCTGCCCTTCTTTCTGCTCGCCATTCCCGCTGGCGTCCTTTCCGATATCTTTGACCGGCGCAAACTGCTGATCGGTGTGCAGATCCTGCTTGCCTGCGTCAGCCTCACCCTGATGACGCTGGCAAGCCTTGATCTGCTGACCGTGGAAGCGCTGATCGGGTTGACCTTCCTCGGTGGCATAGGCGCTGCCCTTGCTGCCCCCGCCTGGCAGGCGGTGGTGCCGGAGCTTGTGCCGCGCGAGGTGTTGAAAAGTGCGGTTGCGCTGAATTCGCTCGGCATCAACATCGCTCGTGCCATCGGTCCGGCGCTCGGCGGGCTGCTGCTTGCCGGCTTTGGCGCTGCCGTCACCTATGGCGCCGACGTTGCCAGTTATGTCCTAGTCATATCCGCATTGTTGTGGTGGAAAAGGCCGCGTGGCGAGGCAGATCTGCTGAAGGAAAATTTTGCCGGCGCCTTTCGGGCCGGTCTGCGTTATGCCCGCGCCAGCCACGAACTGCATATCGTGCTTCTGCGCGCCGGCGTGTTCTTCGGCTTTGCCAGTGCCGTCTGGGCCCTGCTGCCGCTCGTTGCGCGCAATCTCTTAGGCGGCAGCGCCGGATATTACGGCTTTCTGCTCGGTGCCATCGGCCTTGGCGCCATCGGCGGTGCCTTTCTGCTGCCGGCGCTGCGCCGGCGGCTGGATGCCGATGGGCTTATCCTGTTTTCCGCTGTCGTCACCGCGCTTGTGATGGCGATCCTTGCCTTGCGACCGCCGGAAGCGATGGCCCCCGTTGCGCTTCTGTTTCTAGGCATGGCCTGGATCGTGGCGCTGACCACCCTCAATGGCGTTGCCCAGCAGATCCTGCCGAACTGGGTGCGCGGGCGGGCGCTTGCCATCTACCTGACGGTGTTTAACGGCGCGATGGCAGCCGGCAGCCTCGGCTGGGGTGTCGTGGCGGAGGCCACCGGCATTCCGCAGACCCTGCTGATTGCAGCCGCAGGGCTTCTTGTGGCAGGTGTAGTGATGCACCGAGTCAAGCTGCCGCGCGGGGAAGCCGATCTGGTGGCATCCAATCACTGGCCCGAACCGCTTCAGGCAGAACCCGTTGCCCATGATCGTGGGCCAGTGCTGATCACCATCGAATATCGCATCGATCCGGCCCGCCGAACGGCCTTCCTGCACGCCCTGTCGCATCTGTCCCGAGAACGCCAGAAGGACGGCGCCTATAACTGGGGCGTAACGGAGGATTCGTCCGACCCGGCAACCGTGCTTGAATGGTTTTTTGTGGAATCCTGGGCGGAACATCTTCGCCAGCACAAGCGCGTCTCGAAAGCCGACGCCGATCTGCAGGCTGCCACGCATGCCTTCCATGAGGGCGAACAGGCACCGGTCGTGCGCCATTTCATCGCTTTGGATCACCACAAGCGCCACTGAACGAGAGCCAGAGACAGGCAAGCGCGGCCGGCTCTTGCCTGCCGGCCCATCAAGGACCGGGCCGCTTTCCGGCGCACGCCGCACTCCCCGTTGATCCGTCGATCAAAACCAGCCTTCGCGGCATCCGGCATCTCCTGCCGCACATCCTCCCGGTATTTGTTAGCAGAGCATCACATTGATGCCGCGATTTCCCCTTTTGTCGGGGCACCAGGGGACGGCCATAACCATGGTCGATAAAACACGCGCGAAAATCCTAAACGCCCGTTCATCATAAACCTCTTGGTAACGCTAGTCCCTTAAAGTCTCGTGAACGGATGCTGTGGGGGCGCGCCCGGAAATGACAACCGAAATGCAGTGAGTGAGTGCAGCCGTGCTGAATAACGTCAACACAACGTCCTTCCCGAAGGATGGTGCCTCGATTTTCAACAAGGTCGTTGGTTTTATCTTTATTATATCTGCGGTGCTGGCGTTTGGGCTTCAGCCGGCTGCCGCGAACCCGAAATATGCCGGCATCGTTGTCGATGCCAAAACCGGCAAGGTTCTGTACAGCGAGGATCCCGATTCGCTGCGTTATCCTGCGTCGCTCACCAAGATGATGACGCTTTATCTCACGTTCGAAGCACTGGAAGCCGGTCGGCTTTCGCTCGATTCCAAGGTTACGGTATCGGCCCATGCCGCCTCCGAGCCTCCGTCCAAGCTCGGCGTGCGTGCAGGCGGTTCGGTCACGGTCGAGCAGGCAATCCTTGCTCTCGTCACCCGCTCCGCAAACGACATTGCGACCGCCCTTGGCGAGCAGCTCGGTGGCTCGGAAGCCCGCTTTGCCCAGATGATGACCAGCAAGGCCCGGGCGCTCGGTATGACCCGCACCACCTATCGCAACGCCAACGGCCTGCCGAACACGGCACAGATGACCACGGCGCGCGATCAGGCCCGTCTCGGCATCGCGCTTCGCCAGCACTTTCCGCAGTATTACGGTTATTTTTCCACCCGCGTTTTCAAGTTCGGCAATCAGTCCATCGGCAACCATAACCGCCTCGTCGGCAACGTGCCTGGCGTAGACGGCATCAAGACGGGTTATACCCGCGCTGCCGGTTTCAACCTGACGACATCTGCCCAGCTGAATGGCCGCTCGATCGTCGGTGTCGTTCTCGGCGGCTCCAGTACCCCATGGCGCGATGCGCAGATGCGCAAGCTCGTCGCGACTTATCTGCCAAAAGCCTCGCAGGGCGGCAACAGCAACCTGATTGCCCAGACCCGCAGCGTTGCACCGCCGGCCGAATCGTCCGTTCCGGTTCCTGTGCGCACCGCCCGTTCGCCGGCTGTCGCTGCCGCCACCGAAACGGTCGCATCGCTCGACCTGCCGGATGCGGGTCCGATGCCATCAGGTCGTCTGGATGAGAAGATGCCGGGTGCCTCTGCCTATGCAGCAGAACCGAAGTCCCGCAGCGCCGCCGAGGCGGTGACCGTTGCCATGACCCGGACACCCGTCACGGCACCGCCGGCAGCTGCCGCAACCGGCTATGCACCACAGGCTGCTGCCCGTGATGAGAGCCCGGCGGAAACAGACTCCGTCACAACCGCCTCCACCCGTCCGTCGGTCAGCAAGAACGCGCCGGAAGGCTGGGTCGTGCAGATCGGTGTGTCGCCAGACCGCGACCGGGCGATGGATCTGCTCGAAACGGCCAAGGGCAAGGCCGGCCCGGCACTTCGTTCGGCAAAGCCGTTTGCCGTGGCCGTCAGTGCCAATGGCGGCCAGATCTATCGCGCTCGCTTCGGCGGCTTCGATGATCAGAAATCCGCCGTGAATGCCTGCAATGCTCTGAAGAAGAAGGGCGTCCAGTGCTGGGCGTCGCTGCAATAAAATGATGTGTCGGGCCGGTTTCACCGGCCCCGCACTGCGGGTGAACCCGCAACCACACCCTCGATTGTATTTGCGTTACGAGGTCGTTATGGCGATGAATGAGAATAACATCGAATTCCATCTGCCCCAGGGCAGCAAGGCAAAGCTGATGCAGGGTGCCCTACACCCGCTGCATGAGGCCGCGATGCGGCTTGCAAGCATCGGCATCACCAAACCGAAGGAGCGCACCCGCGATCTCGTCGGCCTGTTGCTCTGCCACGGCGCCCGCGCCTGGCGCCATTCGCAGCCGGAAGCGCAGATCCATCTGCACGTCTCGTCCAGGTCCGGCCACTCCCCGGTTCACATCAAGCTGCGTTGATTTTGTCTGAAACATTGAGAGCCCGCCCACTGCCTTTTTCCGGGCGTGGACGGGCTCTTTTCATGTCAGGCAGGTTTTGGACGGAGTTCCAAAGACGACAGGCGTAGCCTGTCAGAGAAGGCCGAGTTCGGTCAGCTCACGACGGAGATCCTCCGGCATGGCGGCGACATCGTCTCCCAAGGCGCCGAGATCGCGCGGCACGTCCTCTGGCTTCAGATAACGCCAGCCCTGAAAGGGCCGCTTGGGCTGCGCTGCGGTCTCGATCACTTCCGGCGCCAGAACCAGATTGCAGCGTGAAATTCCGTCGCCGCCGGTAAAGGTCTCGATATCGAGAAGTGTCTGGCGCGCCAGCACCTGCCCCTTGATCACCCAGTAAAGCGAACCGCCGTCCAGCAATTCGTCGAGGCGCTTGGGCACCATGCGGGTGGTGTGGGTGCTGTGCGGCTGTAGTCCGGCAGCCATGGCTGACAGCGCCCGCTCGGCCACCCACTCGCGCAGGTCCTGAATTGATTCTGCGCCGACGCAGAGCTTGATGAGATGAAGTGCCATGGCCTGCTTCAAAACCGTTCCGGCCGCGCCGTCAAGAGGCTTGAGACGCAGTGCGGAATGTTCAGCGGTTCCCCGTCAACATTCGACAACGTTGACGGCAAGACCGCCGGTTGAGGTTTCCTTGTATTTCTCGCTCATGTCATGGCCGGTCTGGCGCATGGTTTCGATGGCGGCATCCAGCGGCACGAAATGCGATCCGTCACCTTTCAGCGCAAGCGAGGCAGCAGTGACGGCCTTGACCGCACCCAGCGCATTACGCTCGATGCAGGGCACTTGCACCAAGCCGGCAATCGGGTCGCAGGTCATGCCGAGATGGTGCTCGAGAGCGATTTCGGCGGCATTCTCGATCTGCTCGGGGGACCCATCCATGACGGCGGCAAGGCCGGCCGCTGCCATGGCAGCCGCAGACCCCACCTCGCCCTGACAGCCGACTTCGGCGCCTGATATTGAGGCATTGTGCTTGATGATGCCGCCGATGGCGGCCGCCGTCAGCAGGAAGGTGCGGATATCCTCGGTGGTTGCCGCCTCATGGAAATGCAGGAAATAGCGGATCGTCGCCGGAATGACGCCGGCAGCCCCATTGGTCGGGGCGGTGACGACGCGCCCGCCGCCGGCATTTTCCTCGTTGACGGCCATGGCATAAACCGACAGCCAGTCATTGGCGAGAAGTGGGTTCAGGTGGTTGCTGCGCCATTCGGCGTTCAGCTTGTCGTGGATGGATTTCGCCCGCCGCTTCACCTTCAATCCGCCCGGCATGATGCCGTCCACCTTGAGGCCACGGTCGATGCAACTGCTCATCGCCGCCCAGATGCGGTCGAGACCGGCATCCAGCTCGGCACCGTCCATCTTGGTCAGTTCGTTGGCGCGCTTCATCTGGGCGATGCTGAGGCCGGAGCCGCGGGCCATCTCCAGCATCTGCTTTGCAGAGGCAAACGGGTATGGCACCTTGTCGGCTGACGCCGTTTTTGCGCCGCGCATGGCCTCGAGTTCCGTATCGGTCACCACGAAACCGCCGCCGATGGAATAATAGATGCGCTTCAACAGCAGCCGGTCATGTTTGTCGAAGGCGGAAAAGATCATGCCATTGGCATGGCCCGCAAGCGGCTGCTTGCGATCGAAGACGAGATCCGTTTCCGGTTTGAACTGGTAGGCCGGATGGCCGGCGGGTGTCACGCGGCCGGTACGATCCACGTCCGCCAGAATTTCGTCCATGCGGTCGGGATCGACGCTGTCGGGGGCTTCTCCCATCAATCCGAGGATCACTGCCCTGCCCGTGCCATGGCCGATGCCGGTATAGGCCAGCGATCCATGCAGGCTGACTTTCAGACTTGCAACGGCCGCGCCTGCCGGGCGTGGCCACTCATCCGAGAGCAGCAGGTCCAGAAACCGGCTGGCAGCCGACATCGGTCCCATCGTGTGGGAACTGGAGGGACCAACGCCGATCTTGAACACGTCGAATACGGAGAGGAACATGAACTCTTAGACCCTTCAGGCTTGCTTTGTCATCCAGAGCGCAGCCTAACCTTCGCCATGGCACCATTGCGGCGGCGGGCCGACACGCAATGGAACGGATGCGACAACAAGCCTCACACGAAGGAGTGCGTGTTGTCCATCAGGGATGGGACGCAGGAGAGAGCAGTTCGTTCAGATGCTTCCGAAGATATAGGCCAGAGCGAGGATACCGGCAAAACCGGCAAGCGCCTTGAGGGTCACGCCCCAGCAGGACTTCTGAATGCTGTCTTCCATAAAGGCTCCATTGCGGACACGAGGGTCGTGTGCGCGTCAAACGCTTAACTGTATATTAATGACATTTATATTTCGCAATGGCAAAAACGCATGGCCCATAAGTTGTGAACGTCTGGGTTTCGTCATCCACCGGATTGTGCGGGATAGTCCTGTGGTGACGCAGGGTGTCTGCTTCCCTCCCGAAGAATGGTCGAGAGTCATGACCCCATTCGCCGACCGCGTGTTTGGAAAATCCGTTTCGAATTTCGTGCCGATGCTGTAGCGATGCACAACACGATCGGATTCGCGAACGGACAGCCGATGACAACGCTCGATTATGTCGCCCTCGCTCTTTTTGCAATCCTCTGGTTCACCTATTCCTGGCTGACCAGCGGCGAGCCTGTGCTTCCGCGCCGCAGCCTGAACCAGGTGATGGCCGAGCGGCGGCGTCAGTGGATCTACAATTCGCTGAAACGCGACCTGAAGATGATCGACACGCAGATCATGGCCGGCCTGCAGAACGGCACGGCGTTTTTTGCCTCCACCTCGATCTTTGCCATCGGCGGCTGTTTTGCGCTTCTCGGCGCCACCGACCGGGTGGACGTGGTGTTTCGCGATCTCGCCTTTGTGGAATATGCCGGGCGCGCTGCCTTCGAGGCGAAGGTCGCGGGCCTGACGGCGCTGTTTGCCTATTCCTTCTTCAAGTTCGGCTGGTCCTATCGGCTGTTCAACTATTGCACCATCCTGTTCAGAGCGCTGCCGATGACGCATGAGGCAAACGCCAATCCGGCCGAGGCCGAGCGTGCCGCCGATCAGGTGATCCGTATGAACGTCATTGCCGCGCGCCACTTCAATGCCGGCCTCAGAACGATTTTTCTGTCGATCGGCTATCTCGGTTGGTTCATCGGGCCCTATATGTTCATGGCATCGACGCTGTTCGTCATTTTCGTCCTGCTGCGCCGGCAGTTTTTCTCAGAAGCGCGACGGGCGATCATGGATCGTTAGGCGTCGACGCACGACCCCGGCCGGCGCTTGCCCGCCGCATCAACTCATTTCATGTCGGGAAGGCCAGCGTCGGTTTTCCCCGATCAACGCCCAAGGTTTTCGCTTGTCCTCCACCACTGCCTTTGATGCCGATGCTGAAAATGCCGCCCCCGGTGGCCCGCTCCGGGCGGCGCGCATTCCACTCATCGATACGCTGCGCGGCGTGGCCCTCATCGCCATGGCCTCCTATCATTTTACCTGGGATCTGGAATTTTTTGGCTATCTCGAGGCCGGAACGGCAACGCAGGGAGCGTGGAAAATCTATGCGCGGCTGATCGCCACCTCGTTCCTGATGCTGGTTGGCTTTAGCCTCATCCTGGCGCATGGCCAGGGCATCCGCTGGCCGTCGTTTCGCAAGCGGCTGGCGCTGGTTGCCGGTGCTGCCGCCGTCATCAGCATTGCCACGCGTATTGCCATGCCGCAGGAATGGATCTTCTTCGGCATCCTGCACAATATCGCGCTGTCCAGCCTTCTGGCGTTGGCCTTCCTGAGAGTACCCCCGCTGTTGACCGGGCTTGTCGCGCTCATCGTTTTTGTCGCCATGGTGCTCGACACCTGGATCATGCCGGGCATTTTCAGTTTTCCGGTGTTTGATACGCGGCTGCTCGCCTGGACGGGATTTGCCGAGACCATTCCGCGCTCGAATGATTTCGTGCCGCTGTTTCCCTGGTTTGCCGCGGTGCTCGCCGGTGTTTCGATCGGCGGTCTGCTGCGCAATCACGGAGGCCTTGCCCGGCTTGCCGCATGGCAGCAGCGCCCGAACCTGCTGACAAAAACCGGGCGTCACAGCCTTGCGTTCTATCTCATTCACCAGCCGGTGCTGATCGGCCTCGTCTACCTGGCCTCGCTCATCCACCCGGCACCGACCGCCGATCCGCTGACGAGCTACACGCAAAGCTGCGCGCGCTCCTGCGTCGCCGAGGGCAACGAAGCCGGCATGTGCGAACGGTTCTGCGGCTGCACCGCCGACAAGCTCGTGGAGCAATCGCTGTTCATGCCGATGCAGCGCGGAGATCTCGATCCGGTGACGGATCCGGGTATTCAGGCCATTGCGCAGGAATGCACGATCAGCAGCCGCTGATCAGGTGCCGACGCCGATCTCGGCCAGCCGCGTCAGGCAGGCTTCCTCGACATTGTCGAGTTCGTTCAGCGTGTCGTCGATATCCTTGCGCTTCTGGCGAAGCTCGTCGCGTTTTTCGTCGATGCGCTTCATCAGCAGCTTCAACTGGCCAAGCTCGCCCGGCGGCTCGCGGTAGACCTGGATGATTTCGCGGATCTCGGCAATGGTAAAGCCGATGCGGCGGCCACGCAGGATTTCCTGGATCAGCCGGCGGTCGGCCATGCGAAACAGCCGGGTGCGGCCGCGCCGCTCCGGGTGGATCAGTCCTTCATCCTCATAGAAACGCAAGGTCCGGGTGGAGACCCCGAATTCCCGCGTCAGTTCGGTGATGGTATAATATTTGTTCACGCCGCAATCCTGTCTGGTTCAGGCAGAATAATTGACTTTTACGTAACAGTCAATTTTCAGGGGCAAAACGATCACAGACCGGTGAAGTCGCACCAAAGACGCCACGGTATTTACTTGATGGCAAACCACCAGGTGGCCAAGCCGAGAAACGAGAAAAACCCGGTCACGTCGGTCACTGTCGTCACGAAAACCGCTGACGAGACAGCGGGATCGGCACCGATCTTATCGAGCAGAAGCGGGATCATGATGCCCGCAAGCGCTGCCGCCATCATGTTGATCAACATGGCCGTGGCGATGATGCCGCCGATATTGGGGTCTTGAAACCAGAGACCCGCGGCAAGGCCGATTAGGATGCCGAAGATCACGCCGTTCACCAGCCCGACGCCCGCCTCGCGTCGCACCACCCGCCAGGCGTTATAGATATCGAGATTGCGGGTCGCAAGCGCCCGCACGGTCACCGTCATGGTCTGCGATCCGGCATTGCCGCCCATGCCGGCAACGATCGGCATCAGCACGGCGAGCGCCACGATCTGCTCGATGGTTGCCTCAAACAGCGAGATGACGGAAGCGGCCAGAAGCGCCGTCAGCAGATTGACGAGAAGCCACGGCACGCGCGAGCGCGAGATCTCCGGAATGGTGTCGGACAGTTCTTCATCGCCGACGCCGCCGAGGCGCATGATGTCCTCTTCCGCCTCTTCCTGGATGACGTCCACGACGTCATCGATAGTAAGCACGCCGACGAGGCGGCCGTTTTCGTCCACGACAGCGGCCGAGATCAGGTCGTATTGCTCGAAAAGCTGGGCGGCCTCTTCCTGGTCCATGTCGGCCGGGATCGGATAGTTCGTCTCGCGCATGACCTGCTCGATCTTCACCTGCCGTTTGGTGCGCAGGATGCGGTCGAGATCGACCATGCCGAGCAGCTTGAACGTGGGGTCGATGACGAAGATCTGGGTAAAACTTTCCGGCAGATCTTCTTCGTCGCGCATGTAATCAATAGTCTGGCCGACGGTCCAGAACGGCGGCACCGCGACGAATTCCGTCTGCATGCGTCGCCCGGCCGAGCTTTCGGGATAGTCCAGCGCGCGCCGCAGCCGCACCCGCTCGGTAAACGGCAGTTGCGCCAGGATCTCTTCCCGGTCTTCCTTGTCGAGGTCTTCCAGAATGTAGACGGCATCGTCGGAATCAAGATCGCCGATGGCGGCCGCGATCTGCGCATTCGGCATCTGGTCGACGATTTCGAGGCGGATGGCTTCATCCACCTCGGTGAGCGCCGTCAGGTCGAAATCGTCGCCGAGCAGGCGCACCATCGCCATGCGCTGGTCGGGCAGGATCGATTCGAGCAGGTCGCCCAGTTCTGATTCGTGAAGGCTTGCCACCTTCTGGCGCAGAAACAGTAGGTCGCGGTCAGCAATCGCGGCCCCGACCATGGCAAGGAAGTCGGCCCGGATCGAGCCGTTTTCCGCGTAGATGTCATCATCGCGCTCGTCGGCATGAGGGCGAACGCGGTCCTCGTCGATATCAGTCATGCCGCGCCCTCGCCTTGCCTCTGCTTTGCCGCCATCCGCTTGCCGTCGATGGCTGCGTTCCGCAGAATGGCCTTGAAAAACCGATTGTCAACAATTGGATACGGCGTTTCAGCCGTGATCGGCCAAGCCACGGGTAAACACCGGAACCGATCTGTTTCCTACACCGATTCCGGTTTACAAAGGCATACGAAACCCGTCTGACAGGAATGAGACACACCTCACAGCGCCTGTCTCCCGTCATCGTCATCAGGAGAGCCGCGTGCCTGTCAGAGCCATTCTTCGTTATCCGGACCCGCTGCTTGCCGCCAAATGTGTGCCGGTGACCGAGTTCGATGCGAGCCTTGAAACCCTGGTCAGTGATCTCCTTGAGACGATGCAGGCCGCACCCGGCGTCGGCATCACGGCTGCTCATGTCGGCGTCCTCAAACGGGTGTCGGTCATCAAGCTCGGGCCGGACGAGCCGCTGATCGTCCACGTCAACCCGGAAATCCTCACCCGGTCGGTGGATCTGCAGCGTTTCACCGAAGGCAGTGTGTCCATGCCCGGCATCACCGACGAGGTGGAACGTCCCCGCGCCATCCGCCTTCGCTATCAGGATCTCCAGGGAACCGTTCACGAAGACGAGGCGGAGGGGTTTCTCTCCACCTGCATCCAGCACGAAATCGACCAACTCGATGGCATCTTCTGGCTGAAGCGCCTGTCACGGCTGAAACGTGACCGGCTGGTGCGGCGCTTTGAAAAAGAAATGCGCGCATAAGGCGATCGAACCAACGGCGTTCCCGGGCGTTGTGGCAGCACCAACCCACCGAGGAGGCCCAGATGGTGTCGAAAAAGCCCGTGAATGATATGTCCCGCGAAGAAGACTACCGCGATTACGATAGCCGCAACATCGATGATGGCTGGCCCTATGCCGATCCGGCAGGCGCTGGTGCCGCACCGGTGGACAATGCCGCCTATGGCGACCCGAAGGCGAATTTCGACCGTGAGAGAAACAAGGGTTATGCGGTCGACAGCGCTGACGAAACCGGCCTGGAAGAGCCGGTGAGCGACCCCCGCACCCCGGCAACGGTTGGTGTCGAAGAGACGGATGACCTTGAGGAACGTGTGAGCGACGCCCTTGAAGCCCTTGATATCGTTGCCATGGAGACAATCGATATCCGTGCCGACGGCACCACCGTCACGATTGAAGGCGAGGTGGACGACAGCCAGACGGCTCGCAAGATCGTCGCCCATGTCAAGCGTGTGCCGGGGGTCGGCCGTGTCGTCAACGAACTGACGCTTCTGGGCATCGACAGCCTGATCCCGGACGACGACTGATCGCGTTGACGCGGTTTGCTTAAAGCTTCTGTGTGCTGATCTTTATCTGAGGGGTGAGCGACAGCGTGTTGCTCACCGTGCAAAGCTCCTTGGCCAACGTGACGATGCTTTTCAGCTCTTCGTCGCTATATTCTCCGCCGATCCGGATATCGGCGGAGAGTTCCGCCACGCGTGACACACCTTCGTGCGCTTTCTCACCCGTGACATGCACACTCACGTCCGAAAATTTTTCAAGAAGATGCAGCTTGACCACCGCGCCCTTGACGCTGAGCGCCAGGCAGGCAGACAGTGATGAATAGAGCAGATCGAGCGGATTAAAGCCGGGGTCGGACACGCTGGTCACCACCTCCAGCGCTCCGCCCGTCTCGGTCAAAAGCGTGGCAGGACCACGATTTTCCATGCGTGCCGTCGCGCCGGTCAGCCGCGTTTTTACCCTGATGTCCACCATGATGCTTTTCCATTCATCGCTGTATCCGAGGCACGCCGCGAAACCTGGCATTTCCGGCGTGTCCTGAACGGGTATTCCTGAGGGTTTTTGAGGTCGCGTCAAGCCGTCATCGCCGGCACCACTCACCTGCGGCAATTCGCCAGTGACGGTGCGCGGCCACGTGAATTTCAAGCTTGACGGGTGGCGCTCGACGCGATTACTTTAAACCTAAAATAAAAACGGAACAGTTTGTCATTCCCCGGGAAGGAAATCGGAACATGCGCATTGTCTGCATCGGCGGCGGTCCGGCCGGCCTCTACTTCGCGCTCCTGATGAAGAAGCTGCACCCCGAGCACCATATCCGTGTGGTGGAGCGTAACCGGCCCTATGACACCTTTGGCTGGGGCGTGGTGTTTTCCGATGCGACGATGGTCTCCATGCAGGCCTGGGATCCGGAAAGTGCCGCTGAAATCAAGCAGGCCTTCAATCATTGGGATGATATCGAGGTCCTGTTCAAGGGCACGCGCCAGCGCACCTCCGGCCACGGTTTTGTCGGCATCGGCCGCAAGAAGCTGTTGAACATTCTGCAGCGGCGCTGTGAGGCGCTTGGCGTCGAACTCGTGTTCGAGACCGATGTGCAGGGCGATCAGGATTTCCCCGACGCCGATCTGATCATCGCCTCGGACGGTCTGAATTCCCGCATCCGCCAGAAATACGAAGACATCTTCGAGCCTGATATGGTGGTGCGCCCAAACCGCTATATCTGGCTTGGCACGAACAAGCTGTTTGATGCCTTCACCTTCGATTTCCGCAAGACCGATCACGGTTGGTTTCAGGCGCATATCTACAAGTTCGACGAAAACACCTCGACCTTTATCGTGGAAACGACGGAAGAGGCCTATCAGGCCCACAAGCTGGGCGAGATGGACCAGCAGGGCTCCATCGACTTCTGTCAGGACCTGTTTTCCGAGGTTCTCGAAGGCGCCCCGCTGATGACCAATGCGCGCCATCTGCGCGGCTCGGCCTGGCTTAATTTTTCCCGTCTGATCTGCGGCAAGTGGAGCCATTTCAACGGCCAGTCGCATGTGGTGCTGATGGGGGATGCGGCCCACACGGCCCATTTCGCCATCGGTTCCGGCACCAAGCTTGCCATCGATGATGCCATCGAACTTGCCAACCAGTTCAACAAGGCAGGCCACGAAAAATCGGCAATCCCCGCCGTGCTCCACGTCTACGAAGAGATCCGCCGCGTTGATGTGGCGCGCATCCAGAATGCCGCCCGTAACGCCATGGAATGGTTCGAGGTGGTCGGTAAGCGTTATGCCGATACGCTGCCACCGGAACAGTTCATGTATTCGATGCTGACGCGCTCGCAGCGCATCAGCCACGAAAACCTTCGCCTGCGCGACAGAACCTGGCTTGAGGGTTATGAGCGCTGGTTTGCCGAACAATCCGGCCTTGTTGCCGCCAAAGATGGCTCTGTGCCGCCACCGATGTTCACGCCCTATCACGTGCGCGACGTGACGCTGCCGAACCGCATCGTCATGTCGCCCATGGCGATGTATTCGGCAAAAGACGGCCTGCTCGGTGATTTTCATCTCGTCCATCTCGGCGCCCGCGCGCTCGGCGGCGCCGGCCTCGTCTTTGGCGAAATGACCTGCGTATCGCCGGATGCCCGTATTACGCCCGGTTGCCTCGGCCTGTGGAATGACGAGCAGGTTTCCGGCTGGACGCGCTTTGTCGATTTCGTCCATCAAAACAGTGCCGCAAAGGTTGGTATCCAGCTTGGCCATGCCGGTGCAAAGGGTGCGACGAAACTGGCCTGGGAGGGGGCGGATCAGCCTCTGGACGAGGGGGACTGGCCGCTGATCTCGGCGTCCGCCCTGCCCTATCTGCCGCACAGCCAGGTGCCGAAGCCGATGGACCGCGCCGACATGGACCGCGTGAAGGCCGATTTTGTCTCGGCCACGCGCCGGGCCGCCGAAACAGGTGCCGACTGGCTGGAATTCCACGCAGCCCACGGCTACCTGATGTCTGCCTTCCTGTCGCCGCTCACCAACCGGCGCACGGATGAATACGGCGGATCTCATGAAAACCGCGCGCGCTTTCCGCTCGAAGTGTTTGAGGCCATGCGCGCTGTCTGGCCGGCGCAAAAGCCGATGTCGGTGCGTCTCTCCTGCCATGATTGGGCGGACGGCGGCAATACGCCCGACGATGCGGCGATATTTGCCAAAATGTTCAAGGAGGCCGGCGCCGACGTGATCGACTGCTCCTCCGGGCAGGTCTCGAAGGCGGAAAAGCCGGTCTACGGCCGCCTGTTCCAGACGCCCTTCTCCGACAAGATCCGCAACGAGGTGGGCATTGCAACGATTGCCGTCGGCGCAATCTCCGAGGCCGATCACGCCAACTCGATCATTTCGGCCGGCCGCGCCGATCTTTGCGCCGTCGCCCGCCCGCATCTGGCCGATCCCGCCTGGGTCCTGCATGAGGCCGCCCGCATCGGCCTCACCTCCGTTGCCTGGCCAAAGCAATATTATTCCGGCAAGCGCCAGTACGAAACCAATCTGGCCCGTGCCGCCCAGCCGGCACCGGCGGGCAAATAGGAGGTGGCCGTGCCACAGGTTTCCGCAGGTCGTCTTGTCGGCCGCCACGCATGTGTGACCGGCGCCGGTTCCGGCATTGGTGCCGCCATTGCCGCAGCCCTTGTGGCGGCCGGCGCACATGTCACGCTTGCGGGACGCCGGGCAGACCCGCTCACATCCCTCTCGGCACGGCTCGGGACAGAGCAGACCCTTGCCTTGCCCGGCTTCGACGTGACCGATCCGGCGGCCATCGCGGCTGGCCTTGAAACCGCCCGCGCCCGCTTTGGCCCCATCGATATCCTCATCAACAATGCCGGAGAGGCGCCGACGGCCTCCTTTGAAAAAACTTCGCTGGAGATGTGGAACCACGTGCTTTCGGTGGATCTCACCGGCGTGTTCTGCGTCACACAGGCGGTCCTTGCCGACTTGAAGGCGAAGGGCGACGGTGCGCGCATCATCAACATCGCCTCGACGGCGGGCCTCACCGGTTATGCCTATGTATCTGCCTATGTGGCGGCAAAGCACGGCGTCATCGGCCTCACGCGTGCGCTTTCGCTCGAGCTTGCCCGCACCGGCGTCACCGTCAATGCCGTCTGCCCCGGCTTTACCGATACACCGCTGGTGCGCGGCGCGCTGGAGACAATCGTAGAGAAGACCGGGCGCACCCCTGAGGAGGCGCTGAAGGAACTGACCAGACATAATCCGCAAGGACGGCTGGTGACGCCGGAGGAGGTCGCGGACGCCGTTCTGTGGCTGGCGTCTCCCAGTGCCCAATCGATCAATGGACAGGCGATCGCGGTCGCCGGTGGGGAGGTTTTTTGACTGTGAACACGGACCAGCCATCGATGGCGGCGCATAAAGACGCGCTGCGCAATTACCAGCCAACGCATTTTCTCTTCGAGGTCAGCGAAGATGGCCGCATCGCCACCATCCGGCTGAACCGGCCGGAGCGCAAGAACCCGCTGACATTCGAAAGTTACCGCGAATTGCGCGATCTTTTTCGCGCGCTGGCGGATGCCTCCGACATCAGGGCCGTGGTGCTGACCGGTGCCGGTGGGAATTTCTCGTCCGGCGGCGATGTGTTCGAGATCATCGAACCGCTGACGAAGATGGCAATGCCCGATCTTCTGGCCTTCACCCGCATGACCGGGGATCTGGTCAAGGCCATGCGAAAATGCCCGCAGCCGGTGATTGCCGCCGTGGATGGCATCTGCGCCGGTGCCGGCGCCATTCTCGCCATGGCCTCCGACCTCCGGGTCGCAACGACAGAGGCAAAGACCGCCTTCCTGTTTACCCGCGTTGGATTGGCCGGCGCCGATATGGGGGCCTGCGGCATTCTTCCGCGTATCATCGGACAGGGGCGTGCGGCAGAACTTCTCTTTACCGGTCGTGCGATGAGTGCCGCTGAAGGCCATGCCTGGGGCTTTTACAACAATCTCTACCCGGCAAACGATCTGGAGGCCGAGGCGCAGAAACTGGCGCGGTCGCTGGCAGACGGTCCCTGGTTTGCCCATACGATGACAAAAACCATGCTGAACCAGGAATGGGCCATGGGCATCGACGAGCTGATCGAATCGGAAGCGCAGGCGCAGGCGATCTGCATGGCGACCAAGGATTTTCGCCGTGCCTTCGAAGCCTTTGTCGAAAAACGCAAGCCGGTCTTCGAAGGGAACTGAGGCGATGACACATCACGCCCCCGGCAGTTGCCTTGCGCCCCCTTCGCGCGAGCATCTCGACTGGCCGTTTTTTGACGATAGCCACCGGGCTCTGGTTGAAAAGCTCGACGCATTTGCCGCTTCCGGCACGCTTGCCGCCATCGACCATGCCAACACGGATGCCACGTGCCGGTCGCTGGTGCGCGCGCTTGGCAAAGCGGGTCTGCTCGATGCCGCAACGGGCGCCGGCGGCCGCGAGCCGATCGACAGCCGTGCGGTTTGCCTGACGCGCGAAACGCTCGCCTTCCACGATGGACTTGCCGATTTCGCCTTTGCCATGCAGGGGCTTGGCACCGGCGCCATCGGCCTGTCCGGTTCGGCCAGCCTGAAGCAGACGGTGCTTCCCAAAGCCCAGAACGGCGAATGGATCGCAGCTTTCGCCCTCTCGGAAAAAGAAGCCGGCTCGGATGTGGCGGCCATGGCCTGTGCCGCCCGCCGCGACGGCGACCACTATGTGCTGTCAGGCGAAAAGACCTGGATTTCCAACGGCGGCATTGCCGATGTCTACACCGTCTTTGCCCGCACCGGCGAAGCACCGGGCACACGCGGCATTTCCGCCTTCGTCGTTTATGCCGATGATCCCGGCTTTTCGATTGCGGAGCGAATCGATGTGATTGCCCCGCACCCGCTGGCCACGATCCGGTTCGAGAACTGCCGTATTCCCGCCGACCGGCTGCTCGGCGCGCCCGGCGAAGGCTTCAAGATCGCGATGCGCACGCTCGACATTTTTCGCGCATCGGTCGCAGCCGCTGCCCTCGGCTTTGGCCGCCGCGCGCTTTTCGAGGCAATCTCCCATGCCAAGGCGCGCACCATGTTCGGGGCGAAGCTCGCCGACCTGCAGCTGACGCAGGCAGCCCTTGGCGATATGGCCGCCGAAATGGACGCGGGCGCCCTTCTGACCTACCGCGCGGCCTGGCGTCGCGACGTGCAGAAAATGGTCGCCACCAAGGAAGCGGCGATGGCCAAGATGGTCGCCACCGAAAATGCCCAGAAGGTCATCGACCGCGCCGTACAGATGTTTGGCGGACGCGGTGTCAGGGTCGGCGAGATCACCGAAAAACTCTACCGCGAAATCCGGGCGCTGCGCATCTACGAGGGCGCCACGGAAGTGCAGAAACTCATCATTGCCCGCGAACTGTTGAAGAACGCCTGACCTGGAGACCAATGCCATGCACACCATTCTGCAGCCGGAAGGCTGGGCCAAACCGATCGGCTATGCCAATGGCATCGCAGCCACCGGCCGCCAGGTCTATATCGGTGGCCAGATCGGCTGGAACGGGCAGTGCCAGTTCGAAAGCGACGATCTCGTGGACCAGGTGCGCCAGACACTTCAGAATATCATGGCCGTGCTGGCAGAGGCCGGCGGGCGTGCCGAACACATCACCACCATGACCTGGTATTTTATCGACAAGGCAGACTATCTCGCCAATCTGAAAGGCATCGGGCAGGCCTATCGCGAGGTGATCGGCCGGCATTTCCCCGCCATGGCTGCCGTCCAGGTGGTGGCACTCATCGAGGACCGCGCCAAGATCGAGATCCAGGCGATCGCCGTCATTCCCGAATAAGGACGTTTTCATGCCGGACATCGCTTTTGCCGCCTCCGTCTCCGGCTCTGTCATAGAGGGCGTTCTTGTCGTCACGATCGACAGTCCGCCGGTCAATGCAACAGGCGCCGAGGTGCGCAAGGGGCTGATGGCAGCACTTGCCTTTTCATCAAGCCACGCCGAGATCGTCGGGCTTGTTATCACCGGGGCGGGAAAGATCTTCATCGGTGGTGCCGATATCCATGAGTTCGGCAAACCGCCGGTCGCGCCGATCCTGCCGGATGTGGTCGAGGCGCTGGAGGCGCATGAGAAGCCCGTTGTTGCCGCGCTGAATGGCGCGGCACTCGGCGGCGGGCTGGAAGTGGCGCTTTCCTGCCATCACCGCATCGCCCTGCCCTCCGTGACCCTTGCTCTGCCGGAGGTGAAGCTTGGCCTCGTGCCGGGTGCCGGCGGCACGCAGCGCCTGCCGCGCCTGATCGGCACCGAAAAGGGCCTGCAGATGCTGCTCAGCGGTG
>JAIXTO010000129.1 GCA_027483885.1 Rhizobiaceae bacterium | reverse complement strand
GTAGGCCAGCCGCTCGCGCAGCAGCGAGGCATGGCTGAAGCCACGGCCATCACTGAACGCGGGAAATTCGACCGCCACCAGTTCCAGCCGATAAAGATAAGGTTCTAGCCGGCGCACATCGTCGGCGGGCTTGATCAGAACGCCGAAGCCGACTTCGTTGCTGGCATCGGCCTCTTCGATCAGCCGGTCGAGCGACAGCAGAGGCCGCTGGTCACCTTCCGCCTTGACCTCCTCGGTTTCGATGATCCAGGGATCGTTCTCGACGAAACCGGTTTCTTTCCAGATGCGTGTCATCGGTGTCTTCCCCTCGCCCGTCATGCCGCTGCTGCCGTCTGGCCGTAGAGCGCGTCCTTGAACGGCTGCGGCCCGACGCGACGATAGGCATCGAGAAAAATCTCATCCTTTGACAGGCGAAGCCCGAGATAGGTGTCGACGATCTTTTCCACCGCGTCCGTCACTTTGTCCGGCTCAAAACCGCGCCCGATGATCTCGCCAATCGAGGTGTGTTCATCGCCGGACCCGCCAAGCGTGATCTGGTACAGTTCGGCACCCTTCTTCTCGACACCGAGAAGCCCGATATGGCCGACATGGTGGTGGCCGCAGGCATTGATGCAGCCCGATATCTTGATCTTCAGTTCGCCGATTTCCGCCTGCCGCTCGGCCGAGCCGAAGCGGATGGAAATGGCCTGCGCGACCGGGATGGAGCGCGCATTGGCGAGCGCGCAATAGTCCAAGCCGGGACAGACGATCATGTCGGTGATGAGACCCGCATTGGCGGTCGCCAGCCCTTGCGCCACCAGCGCCCGGTAGACGGGTTCGAGATCGGCCAGCGCCACATGCGGCAGGATGACGTTCTGCTCGTGGCTGATGCGGATTTCGTCGAAGGCATAGTCCTCGGCGATCTCGGCAATCGCCTCCATCTGAACATCGGTGGCATCACCGGGAATGCCGCCGATCGGCTTCAGCGAAATGGTCACCATGCCGTAATCGGGGTGCTTGTGCGGCTGCACGTTCTGATCCACCCAGCGGGCGAAATTCGCATCGGCCTTTTTCCAGCCGGCAAGCTGCGCCCAGCCTTCGGACCGTTCAGCCAGCGGCGGCGGTGCAAAATAGGTGGTAATCGCCTGAATGTCGGCCTCTGGCAGCGTCAGTTCAGCGCCCTGCAGATGGGCAAATTCCTCATCCACCTGACGTGCCAGTTCTTCGGCACCCGTCTCGTGAACGAGGATTTTGATGCGGGCCTTGTATTTGTTGTCGCGCCGGCCGTGCAGGTTGTACACGCGCATGATGGCGGTGGTGTAGGACAAAAGATCCTCTTCCGGCAGGAAATCGCGGATCTTCTTTGCCACCATCGGCGTACGGCCCTGCCCGCCTCCGACATAAACTGCAAAACCGATCTTTCCGTCCTCGTTCTTTTTGAGGTGCAGGCCGATGTCGTGCACCTGGATGGCGGCGCGGTCGCGCTCGGCACCGGTCACGGCAATCTTGAACTTGCGCGGCAGGTAGGAAAATTCCGGATGGACAGACGACCACTGGCGAAGGATTTCCGCGTAAGGGCGCGGATCGGCCACTTCGTCTGCGGCGGCGCCTGCAAAATGATCGGCCGTGACGTTGCGAATGCAATTGCCTGACGTTTGCAGCGCGTGCATTTCGACGGAAGCAAGTTCGGCAAGGATGTCAGGCGTATCCGACAGCTTTGGCCAGTTGTACTGGATGTTCTGGCGCGTGGTGAAATGGCCGTAACCACGGTCATATTTACGCGCGATATGAGCAAGCATCCGCATCTGGCGACCGTTTAGCGTGCCATAGGGAATGGCAACCCGCAGCATATAGGCATGCAATTGCAGATAGACGCCGTTCATCAGGCGCAGCGGCTTGAAGGCATCCTCGGCCAGTTCGCCGGACAGGCGGCGCGTCACCTGGTCGCGGAACTGTTCCACGCGGGACGATACAAAGGCGTGGTCGAACTCGTCGTAACGATACATGATATCCTCAGGCTGCAATAAAGGCCGGGTCGGCGGGGGCAAAGCCGGCGGCATAGTCCATGGTTGGGCCTGCGGCGCGGATACGCTCGCGCAGGCGAAGCGGGCGAAGCGTGCCGTTCACCTCTTCCACTTCGACGATATTGACGTCGACGACGAGGTTGGCCGAAAAGTCACGCTTGCCGATGGCTTCGAGCGAGGTAACGGCCTCCGCGTGGCGGGCAACAAGCGCATCCTGCAGGCGCTCGTTCCACACGCCGCCTGCATCCAGCCACACGGCAATGCCATCGGTCAGGCGATTGGCGGTCAACACCTTGTCTGTCATGTCTCCATTCCCATCGTCATGCCCGGCCCCGTGACGGACGGACCGGTTCTTGTATGCGTGTGCCTGTATTATGACAGAGCGTAAATGGGGTTAGAAGAAACGCAAATCCGCAACCGCTGCCGGTGGAGTATTTCTGTTCCGGCATTGGCCTCAACGGGGAAAAATAAGCCTGTAGTGCGTCCACAGCCACGATCCACACTGCAATGCAGCAAGACGTTGAAAAGGCTTTGCCCGCATCTGCCTCGCCGGTTTAAGATAACTGATCTCTTGCGCTCCATTATGAAGGACCAGCATCCGTGACCGGACATCCCCTCGCCTCGCGCCTGCTCGACGTCATCGAAAACGATATCATTCCGCTCACCGCCCGCGGCGTCGAAACCGGCAACAAGCTGTTCGGTGCGGCCATCCTGCGCAAATCGGATCTGTCACTGGTGATTGCCGAGACCAATAACGAGCTGGAAAACCCGCTCTGGCACGGGGAAGTCCATACGCTGAAGCGGTTTTACGAGATGGGTGAAAAGCCGGATACGCGCGACCTGATCTTTCTCTCCACCCATGAACCCTGCACCATGTGCATGTCGGCGATCACCTGGGCGGGATTTGATAATTTCTATTATTTCTTCAGCCACGAGGATTCGCGCGATGCCTTTGCCATTCCGCACGACCTGAAGATCCTCAAGGAAGTGTTTGACCTGGAACCGGGCGGTTATCGTCGCAAAAACGCCTTCTGGAATGCCTTTGCCATTTCGGATCTGGTGGAAAGCGCCGACGGTGCGGAACGGGAGCGCATGCGTGACAAGGTGGCGGCCCTGAAGGCCCGCTATGACGCGCTTTCGCAGATCTACCAGGAGAGCAAGAGCGGCAACAGCATCCCGCTCAACTGACGCCACCTATTTCAGACAGTACACAGGATGCCTTTCCCGATGCAGCCCTCACGCGACATTTCGCGCCTGATCGACCTCATGTCCGCGCTTCGTGATCGCCAGACCGGCTGCCCCTGGGATGTCGAGCAGACATTCGAGACGATCAAGCCCTATACGATCGAGGAAGCCTATGAGGTGGCCGACGCCATCGAGCGCAATGACATGGAGGATCTGAAGGACGAGCTGGGCGACCTGCTGTTCCAGGTGGTGTTTCACGCGCAGATGGCGTCCGAGGCCGGCGAGTTTGAATTCGGTGATGTGGTGGAGGCGGTGATGACCAAGATGATCCGCCGCCATCCACATGTCTTTGCCCGCTCTGATGTGTCGACACCGGATGCGGTCAAGGCGCAGTGGGATGATATCAAGGCGGCGGAAAAGCGTGAACGAGCAGACCGTCGCGCCCGGCGCGGCCTGACGGACGATGCCAAGGCAGGTTTTCTCGGCAGCGTCCAGCGCAGCCAGCCAGCATTGACCGAAGCGTTGAAACTTCAGGAGCGTGCCGCAAAAGTCGGTTTCGACTGGTCCGAAGCCGAACCGATCCTCGACAAGATCGAGGAAGAAATTGGTGAGTTGCGCGAGGCGCTGAAAAGCGGCAAGCCGCACAAGGTGAAGGACGAACTGGGCGACCTCATCTTTGCGCTCGTCAATATCGGTCGTCACGTAAAAGCCGATCCGGAACAGGCGCTGCGCGGCACCAACACCAAATTCCGCAGGCGCTTCAGCTATATCGAAACGTCACTTCAGGAACTGGGTGTGACGCTGGAGGCGGCGACGCTTGAGGAGATGGAGGCCTTGTGGCAGGCAGCAAAGGCTGGGGAGTGAAGGCCGCGACTGCACGCACAAATCATCTGGACACCGAGCCTGCAGGCATCATGTTTCTGGAAGATCGATCTTTCGGCCACGATGAAACAGTCGGATGATCGTCACCGTGCCGTCGCGCACTTGAAAGGCAATCGTGGCTTGTCGACGATAGCCGACGGTGCGAAGCCCTTTTCGCTCTGTGCGCTCTTGGCCTCGTTCCGGGAAGGTCGCGAACCCGAGGCAATAGGCATAAATTTCTGCGACGTATCGCGTTGCGTCAGCGTCACCAGCGCGTGGCAACAGATAATCATAGAGGTCAGCAAAATCCGTTATCGCCTCAGGCGCGAATTCCACCACATAGGTCACTTGATGAGTGGCTTGCTGGATTGCGAAGAGCCGCGGCGCGCATCCATATGTGCCTTTATCTGCCGCCATGCTTCCGCGTCATCAACTGCGCGGGATGGATTTGCAGCCAGACGATCGACCGTTGGAAGGACTGTATCGTTGATCCAGTCTTCCAGCCCGGCGCCTTCGGTCGCAAGCGACCGAAGGCCGTCGTTGATCACCTCTTCTTCAGATGCGTACTCTCCGGATCTCACCTTCAAGTCCACCATCTCGGCCAGATCCGGCGGCAGTGTAATGGTCAAGGCGTGGTTCGCTTTCATAGGAGCCGTCCTCTTCTCAAGGGCATATGACACCATATTGCCGTGAAATAGGCAACATTTTCGGTACGCTGGCAAACCGCTGTCCGTGTGTCATCAGACAGCCCCTCAGGCGAGAAACTGGCGAACCTAGTCCTACCGCTCCCAGTCTTCCTTCTCCGGCGCCATCAGCACGCCGAGCTTGCGCTCCAGCGCCTGGGCCTGCTCTCCCGAAAGCCGGAGATCGAAGGCAACCGAGCCGTCTTCGCGATCCTCGCGGCCGTCGACAAGCGCATTGTCGTAGACCCAGGAGACCAGCGACAGCTTTTGCGGCGGAACGACGATCGTCACTTCCGTCAGCACACCGGAAAGACGGTGCGAAATTTCGTCCATGAGGGCATCGACACCCTCGCCGGTCACCGCGGACACGGCCATGACATTTTCACGGCCGGCAGCCTTTTCGGTGATGGCATCATGGGCTTCCGGCTCCAGCCGGTCGACCTTGTTCCACACTTCGATGATACGGGCGTCCCGCTCCTTCTCGTCGATGCCGAGATCGGAGAGAATGCGCAGCACGTCGCCGGCCTGGGCGCCATTGTCAGGGTCGGACATATCACGCACATGCAGCACGAGATCGGCTTCCAGCACTTCTTCCAGTGTCGCGCGGAAGGCAGCGACGAGATGGGTGGGCAGGTCGGAGATGAAGCCAACGGTGTCGGACAGGATAACGGTGCGGCCATGCGGCAGCTTCATGCGGCGAAGCGTCGGGTCGAGCGTCGCAAACAGCATGTCTTCGGCGAGAACACCCGCACCGGTGATGCGGTTGAACAGCGTCGATTTTCCGGCATTGGTATAACCGACAAGCGCCACGATCGGATGCGGCACCTTGCGGCGCTTGGCACGGTGTAGCTGGCGCGTGCGCACCACCTGTTCAAGCTCTTTCTCGAGCTTGACGATGCGGTCCTGCAGCATGCGCCGGTCGGCCTCGATCTGGGTTTCACCCGGGCCACCCATGAAGCCTGCGCCACCGCGCTGGCGCTCAAGGTGGGTCCAGCTGCGAACCAGACGGCCCTTCTGGTAATTGAGATGCGCCAGATCCACCTGCAGCGTGCCCTCCTTGGTGGAGGCGCGGCGGCCGAAAATTTCAAGGATCAGACCGGTGCGGTCGATGACCTTGGCGTTCCAGTGTTTTTCGAGATTGCGCTGCTGCACCGGCGTCAGCGGATGGTCGACGATGACGAGGCCTGCATCATGTTCATCGAGAAGTGCGCCGATTTCCTCGATCTTGCCGGTGCCGATCAGGGTTGCCGGGCGCGGCTGGGCGACCGGGATGATCAGTCCTTGCACAATCGTCAGATCGATCGCGCGTGCAAGGCCAATCGCCTCTTCCAGCCGGCTTTCGTCCGTGCGCCGCGGCGCAAAGCCGGATGCATCGCCTGGCAGTGTGCGCGCGCCCTTGTTCTGTTTCAGAACCGGCACCAGCACGACGGCGCGCATATCATCGCGCCGCTTTTCCATTTCCGGCACGAGGGATTCGTTGGATGTATCGCGCGTCGTGGTAATGGTGATCGTCCTTCAGTGACAGGCAGCACACGCTGCATTTTAAATGCCGAATTGAGCGGTGTGGGACCCTGCAGCGTCGTTACGTGCTTTTCAAGGGTGCGGGCACCATTCAAGGCGCGCATAGGCTCCCTGAACGCATCCTGCCGTTCAACCGATGACGCCGTGGCCGAGGGTAAGGGCACGGGCAAGCATCAATGGCATCGCAGCCCGCTCGTGCCACAGATGGGGCGAGCGGAACCGCAATTCAACCGGCAATCATGGAAATTGCCTCTGGGGGTATGTTCAGGCCGCGCTCTCTTCGCTTTCGAACATCTGCATGGGCTGGCCCGGCATGATGGTCGAAATTGCATGCTTGTAGACGAGCTGCGAATGCCCGTCCCGGCGCAGCAACACGCAGAAATTGTCGAAGGACGTCACGACCCCCGTCAATTTGACGCCGTTGATGAGAAAGATGGTGAGAGAGATTTTTTGCTTCCGGACCGTGTTGAGAAACAGATCCTGAAGATTTTGAGAACGTTCCGCCATAGCGCCGCTTCTTTCTTTCTTGCCGGCTTGAGCGCCGGGATATTGATCACGCGTGAGAAAACGGTGGCAAACCCTCTCCTGCCTCCGCAATCCGCATGATTGGTTATCAAATCGCCGTCTTTTCCGCAACGCCGAATACACGACGGCGGTGAGATGGCAAAACGCTGCCACAACCCCTAATACGGCGCGCTCAAAGCCCTTTGAGGAGGGCATAAGCGGGCGCCCACACTTGGATTGCGCCTGCGAAGAAGCGCGGCGCTGGACGGGCGTTCGTCAGGGCGGCGTGGTGGTGCGAATCGCAACCGCCTTGGCGTGCGGCAAATGCTGGTGTCGTTTCTAAAAATACTGGATCGACACGCGAAACAATTGCTCGACATCCTTCACGGCCTTCGAGGTTGCAAACAGCACGACGCGATCCCTGGCGCGGATGCGGGTGTCGCCGCTCGGGCGCAGCACCGTGCCGTTGCGCATGATGGCACCGATACGGATGCCCGCCGGCAGGTCGAGTTCGCGGAAGGGGCGGCCAACGAGCGGCGAGGTTTCCAAGGCTTCGGCCTCGATCACCTCGGCGGCACCGTTCTGCACCGCATAAACGGAGCGGATACGTCCCTTTCGCACGTGCTGGAGAACACGGGAAATGGTCACCGCGCGCGGATTGATCAGCGAATCGATATTGAGGGAAGCGCTGACATCGCCGAGAGACGACGAATTGACCAGCACGAGATTGGATTTGCAGCCCAGCGCCTTGGCCATCACGGCGCTTAGGATATTGACTTGGTCGCTGTTGGTGAGCGTCACGATCAGATCGGCATCCTGGATATCGGCCTGCTGGAGAATGTTCTGGTCGAGTGCCGAGCCATGCAACACGATCGTGTGGCGCAGGTGCTCGGAGACGGCAACGGCGCGGTCCCGGTCGCTCTCGATGATCTTGATGCGCGTCTTCGGCTGCATTTCCTCGATGCGGCGGGCAACATATTGGCCGATATTTCCGCCGCCGGCGATGATGATGCGGCCGGCCTCCTTCTCCTCGTGGCCGAACAGGCCGAGCGTGCGGCGCGTATGGTCGCGCTGGCAGATGACATAGGCGAGATCGCCCGCCTGCAGCTGGTCGGCCGAGCGGGGAACGAACAGCCTGCCCTGGCGGTGGACGCCGACGACGGTGGCGACAAGATCGGGAAACAGTTGGCTCAGCTGTTCGAGTGGCGTGCTGATGACCGGGCAATCTTCCATACATTCGATGGCAACCATGGCGATATGGTCTTCGGCGAACCGTGCCACGTCGGTGGCACCTGGAAACGAGATGCGCCGCAGCACCATCTTGCCGACTTCGATTTCCGGCGAAATCGTCACGTCGATCGACATGTTCTTGCTGCTGAACAGATCGGCATATTCCGGCAGAAGATAGCTCTGGGAGCGGATGCGGGCGATTTTCGTCGGTACGCTGAACAGCGCATGCGCCACTTCGCAGGCCACGATATTTACTTCGTCATAGAGGGTCACGGCGATGATCATGTCCGCCTGCTCGGCGCCGGCCTTGGCCAGGACGTCCGGATGGGCGCCGTGGCCGACATAACCGCGCACATCCAGCGTCTCGGTAATCGCATTGATCAGCGTTGCCGAAGTGTCGATGACGGACACTTCGTTATCCTCTTGCGACAACCGTTCCGCGATGCCGTAGCCAACCTGGCCCGCGCCGCAAATAATGACCTTCATGACGTCCCCTCAAACACCCCGGCGCGACGGCGCTTTCAGTCGCAATAGCACATCAAACGCCGAGTGATTTCAACTTGCGATGGAGCGCTGAGCGTTCCATGCCAACGAATTCGGCGGTGCGGGAAATATTGCCGCCGAACCGGTTGATCTGCGCCACCAGATAATCGCGCTCGAACATTTCGCGCGCTTCGCGAAGCGGCAGTGTCATGATGTGGTGATCACCCTTGCCGGACATTTTTGGCAGCATGTCGCCGAGATCGGTCGGCAGCATATCGGCGGAAATCGGCGTGTCGGGCCCATCGGTGCGGGCCAGAATCATCAGCCGCTCGATATTGTTGCGCAACTGGCGCAGATTGCCCGGCCAGTCATGGGCCTGCAGCACCGCCATGGCGTCATCACCGATCTTGCGCGGACGAATGCCGGCCTGTTCGGAAATCTGGCGCATGAAGCCATCGACAAGGAAGGGAATATCCTCGCGACGCTCGGCAAGGGCCGGCACCTTGACCGGAACGACAGCAAGCCGGTGATACAGATCCTCGCGGAATATACCCTCACCGATCAGGCTTTCGAGATTGTAGGCGGTGGACGAGATGATGCGCACATCGACCTTGACCCGCTTGTTGCCGCCGACGCGCTCGAACTGCTGGTCGACCAGCACGCGCAGGATCTTGTTCTGCGTCTCGCGCGGCATTTCTCCCACTTCGTCGAGATAAAGAATGCCGCGATGGGCCTCTTCCAGCGCGCCGATCTTGCGCGGCTGGCCAGGCCCGCCTTCAGAGCCGAACAGCGCCATTTCCATGCGCTCGGGCGTGATCGTTGCAGCATTCAGCGCCACGAAGGGCCCGGCGGCACGCGAGGAACGACGGTGGATCATGCGGGCCACCAGTTCCTTGCCGGAACCGGAAGGGCCGAGGATCATGATGCGGCTGTTGGTCGGCGAAACCTTCTCGATGGTCTGGCGCAGCTGCGAGATTGCAACGGAGGTACCGACCAGTTCTCCGGCGTCGCCGGTGCGCTTCTTCAGTTCCGTCACCTCGCGGCGCAGTTTTGAGTTTTCGAGCGCCCGCTCGGCAATCAGGATCAGCCGGTCGGCCTTGAACGGCTTTTCGATAAAATCGAAGGCGCCGCGCTTGATGGCGGAAACCGCTGTCTCGACATTGCCGTGGCCGGATATCATCACCACCGGCAGGTCCGGATGGCGTGCCTTTACCTCGTCCAGCAAAGCCAGTCCGTCCAGCTTGCTGCCCTGCATCCAGATGTCGAGGAAGACGAGGCGGGGAACGCGATCGGAGATGGCAGCCAGCGCGCTGTCGCTGTCATGGGCAACGCGCGTCTCATGGCCTTCGTCGGAGAGAATGCCGGACACGATATCACGGATGTCGGCTTCGTCATCCACGACCAGAATATCAGACGCCATAGGACACTTCCTTTTCATTGTCTGTTTCGGGGGCTGCTGCCGCCTGCGGATGCGGCAGGATCACCCGGATCATGGCGCCTTTGCCATGATCGAAATCGGCCGGCGCATCGTGCAGTTCGAGCTGCCCGCCATGTTCCTCGATGATTTTCTTGACGATCGCGAGCCCAAGGCCGGTGCCTTTTTCGCGCATCGTCATATAGGGTTCCAGGATCCGGTGACGGTTTTCCACCGGAAGCCCCTTGCCATTGTCGATCACATCAACCTTGAATTCATCGCGGCTGGCATCGAAGACGGCGCGCACCAGCACGCGGCGGCCGTCGCGTTCTTCTTCGCTCGGCACGGCTTCGATCGATTCGACGGCATTCTTGATGAGATTGCCAAATGCCTGTCCCAGCATGCGCGCATCAAACAGGCCTTCGAGCGGCGCGTCGCCCAGTTCCCGCTGGAACCTGACATGGCTCGTGCCCATTTCGCGCAGAAAGATCGCGTCGCGCACGATGTCGCGAAGATCGGCACGTTCCTTGGCGGGTTTTGGCATCCGCGCAAAGGCGGAAAACTCGTCCACCATACGGCCGATATCCCCGACCTGGCGCACGATCGTGTCGGTGCACTGGTCAAACACGGCCCGGTCACTCTCGTCGATCTGCTTGCCGTAGCGGCGCTTCAGGCGCTCGGCCGAGAGCTGGATCGGCGTCAGCGGGTTCTTGATCTCGTGGGCGATGCGGCGGGCGACATCGGCCCAGGCGGTGGAGCGCTGCGCAATCACCAGATCGGTGATGTCGTCGAGCGTGATCACGTAGGATTCGGCGGAATTGCGCTGCTCCTCGCGCGTCACCTGCACAGAAAGCGTGCGCTCCTTGCCACCGCGCATCAGGTAGACCTCCTTGCGGAAGTCTGCGCGCGCCCGCCCCGTGGCCTCCTTCAGTACCTGATCGATCTCCGGTGCCACGTCCGACAGCGGCTGGCCCAGAAGTTCCGCTGCCGGAAGCGCCAGAACGTCTTCGGCAGACGGATTGACGATGGTGATGCGATTGTCGTCTTCGACGCCGATCACGGCCGCCGTGACGCCGGAAAGCACGGCCTCGATGAACCGTCGGCGGTCGTCCACCTCGTCCTTCGCCACCAGAATTTCGTCGCGCTGACTTCGGATCTGCGAAATCATCTTGTTGAAGGTCCGCGACAGGTTGCCAACGTCGCCATCGGCCGAGCGTACCGGCACGACGACGCTCAAATTGCCGGTCGCGACGCTGTCGGCGGCACTGATCAGCAGACGGATCGGCCGCACGATGCGGTCGGCAACGGCAATGGCCGTCCAGATGGCGGCGAGAAGCACGATCAGCGCAAAGCCAAGGTAAAGAACCGCAAAGGCCACCTGCAGGCTCATGCGGCCTGCTTCCATCGACTGGTATTCGGCGCGGTTGTCCTCCATCAGCCGCATGGCGGCCATGACCTTCGGATCGACGGCGCGGATCGTGTAGAGGAAGGCGCCGGAGATCGCATCGAGCCGGATGATGGCGCCGACGAGGTTTGTGACGCCCGGCGGAATGAGCGTCGGCTGGCCGGCAGCCGAGCTTGCCAGGGCATCCTTCGGGATCGCCGGCAGCGGCCTTTCCGTCTTGATATCGGCTTGGGCGATTGCCGTGCCGTCCTCGCGCACCAGAAAGGCACCGAGCAGGCCGCGCCCGCGCGCCTGGCGCGTCATCAGATCGACGAAACCGGTGCGGTCGAGATAAAACATGGCGCGGTTGCGCTCGAGATCATTGGCCATCGAGACGGTCTGGCCCTGCAGATAGCTGGCGTTTTCCAGCATATAGGCCTGGGCGACATCGAGAGACGATTGCACGATCGACTGCGTGCGCAGCGAAAACCAGCGATCCAGCCCGACATTCAGCGTGATACTGGCAAAGATTGCGACGAGAACGGCGGGTGTGATCGCCACGAAGGAAAACAGCACGACGATGCGTACATGCAACCTTGCGGCCGCCCTGCCCCGCCGCCGGGCCTTCAAAAGCCGGCCGACCTCGCGTGCAATCAGATACATCAGGCCGAGCACGAACAATGCGTTGAGAACGGCAGAGGCAATAACGACATTGGTCGTCGGCGCAATCGGCGTCAGTCCAAGCAGCACGAACAGGGTGAACATCGCACAGGACAGCGCACCGCCAGCCAGCAGCAGGCCGGGCAGCGCAAACGAGGCCCTGCGGTCCTGCACCAACGTCGCCGGATCGTCTCCGGCGTCGGTTGCCAAGCCATCTGTCATTCCGAAATCCACTTCTAACCTCGCGGGAACGCGAGGCGCATGCATGTGACCCAAGGTCTCAGCGGCGACGAACAGATGTTCGCCCCGTGAGGCTTATGCCAAGGCGCCCTTGCGTGACTATTGAGCAACGCAATGTGGCGAAAATGCAACGAGGTCTCCTGCGCTGTCAAGCAGCAAAGGCTTATGCACCGCGCGAGCTGCGGTAGACGGAGACGCCGAGTTCGCGGATTTTCTTGCGCAAAGTGTTGCGGTTGAGGCCAAGAAGATCGGCAGCCTTGATCTGGTTGCCGCGCGTTGCGGTGAGTGCGGCAAGGATCAGCGGATATTCCATTTCGGTCAGCACGCGGTCATAAAGGCCTGGAGGCGGCAGGTTGTCGCCAAAACCGGCGAAATAGCTGCGCATGTTCTCCTCCACCGCCTGCGCAATGGTGAGATTGCCCGAGCGCGCGCCCATCTTGTCGATCGGGCTGTCGGGGACGTCAGAGCGAAGCTCCGATTCCATGATTTCGCGGGTGATGACTTCCTGGGGATAAAGTGCCATCAGCCGGCGCACGAGGTTTTCCAGTTCGCGCACATTGCCGGGCCAGGCATAACCCTTCATCACATCCAGCGCTTCATTGTCGAAGCGCTTGGCGTCGAGACCTTCCTTTTCGCCGAGCTGCATGAAATGGCGCACCAGATCGGCAATGTCTTCGGCGCGGTCACGCAGAGGCGGCAGGCGCAGCGGCACGACGTTCAGGCGGTAATACAGGTCCTCGCGAAAAAGACCCTGGTTGATCAGCTGCTTTAAATCCTTGTTGGTGGCCGCCACGATGCGCACATCGGTGCGAATGGGCGTGCGCCCGCCAACGGTGGTATATTCGCCCTGCTGTAGCACGCGCAAAAGACGCGTCTGGGCATCCATCGGCATGTCGCCGATTTCGTCGAGGAAGAGCGTGCCGCCTTCGGCCTGCTCGAAACGGCCGGTGGAGCGGTTCTGCGCGCCGGTAAATGCGCCCTTCTCGTGGCCGAACAGTTCCGATTCGATGAGGTCGCGCGGAATGGCCGCCATGTTGATGGCAACGAAGGGGCCGTTGCGGCGCTTGCCGTAATCGTGGAGCGCACGCGCCACCAGTTCCTTGCCGGTGCCTGATTCGCCGGTGATCATCAGCGTCAGGTCCGTCTGCATCAGGCGGGCGAGAACGCGGTAGATTTCCTGCATGGCGGCGGAGCGGCCGACAAGCGGCATACCGTCCTGCATGTCGTCATCGAGCTTTGCCGGCTTGCGCTTCGGCTCGGCCAGCGCCCGGCCGATGATGGCGATCAGTTCCGTGAGGTCGAAGGGCTTGGGCAGGTAATCATAGGCGCCCTTTTCCGAGGCCTTGATCGCCGTCATGAAGGTGTTTTGCGCGCTCATGACCAGAACCGGCAGTTCCGGCCGCGACTTCTTGATCCGCGGCAGAAGGTCAAACGCGTTCTCATCCGGCATCACCACGTCGGTGACGACGAGATCGCCCTCGCCGGCCGAAATCCAGCGCCAGAGCGTGGCGGCATTCGAGGTGATGCGGACGTCGTAGCCCGCGCGGGTCAGCGCCTGGTTCAGTACGGTGCGGATGGCCGCGTCGTCATCGGCGACAAGGATCGTAGCGGTCATTTCAAGTTTCCTGTCGTGTTCAAGCTGCGGCCATCATCGGGGTAGCCGTCATCCTTGTGCATGGGCATCAAAACGCGGAAAATCGTTCGGCGGGCCTGGCTGTCGCATTCAACGATGCCGCCATGGGCGCCGATAATCTTTGCAACAAGCGCAAGGCCAAGGCCGGAGCCATTGGTCTTGGTGGTGATGAAGGGATCAAACAGGTGCGGCACGAGATCGCTCGGCACGCCCGGTCCATTGTCGATGACGCAGAATTCGAGCGGCAGCGAGATTTTTTCGCGCGTGCCGGCCACCGACAGGCGGATGCCGGGGCGATAGGCCGTCGTCAGCATGATCTCGCCATCCTGCTGGTCGCCGATGGCTTCGGAGGCGTTCTTGATGAGGTTCAAAAACACCTGCACCAGCTGGTCGCGGTTTGCATAGACCGATGGTAGCGACGGATCGTAGTTTTCCAAAATCTTGATGTCGCGGGCAAAACCGGCCTTTGCGATTGCCTTCACATGGTCAAGCACGGAGTGAATGTTGAGCGGCAGCCGGTCGACCGGTCGCTCATCGGAAAACACTTCCATGCGGTCGACCAGCGAAACGATGCGGTCGGTCTCATCGCAGATGAGGCGCGTCAGCGACCGATCCTCATCGGGAACGACGCTTTCCAGAAGCTGGGCCGCACCTCGGATGCCAGAGAGCGGGTTCTTGATTTCGTGCGCCAGCATGGAGGCAAGGCCCGTGACGGAGCGCGCTGCAGCCCGATGCGTCAACTGCCGGTCGATCTTGTCGGCCATGCTGCGCTCCTGGAAGACCACGACCACCGAACCCGGTTCGCTGACAACGGGCGCCACATAGAGATCGACGAGCTTTTCCTGGCCAAGCCGCGGCGAGGAAAGATCGACGCGGTATTCGTTAACGGGGGCGCGGCGATCGCGCACCTGATCGATCAGCGCCAGAAGCGGGCTGCCGAAGGGAATGAAGGTGGAAATCTTGTTGCGGGCCAGATGCGAGGCGCTGGCACCGAAAAAGGCTTCTGCCTCCCAGTTGGCAAAGGCGATGCG
>JAIXTO010000133.1 GCA_027483885.1 Rhizobiaceae bacterium | reverse complement strand
GTGCTGAACCGCGACGGTCTCGTCTGGGTCGGTCGCCGGCTGTCGGAAGGCAACAGCGAATCGGATGGATCGCCGCAGCTCTGGCAGATGCCGCAGGGCGGTATCGACAAGGGCGAGGATCCGCGTGATGCCGCCTACCGCGAACTGTTCGAGGAAACCGGCATGAAGACGGTGTCTTTGATTGCGGAAGCGCCGGAGTGGATCCACTACGATCTTCCCGCCCACCTGATCGGCATTGGCCTCAAGGGCAAATATCGCGGCCAGCGCCAGCGCTGGTTTGCCTTCCGCTTCGAGGGCGATGAAAGCGAAATCAACATCGAAAACCCGCCAAGCGGCCAGCATCAGGAATTCGACGCCTGGGACTGGAAGCCGATGGCGGAACTGCCGGATTTGATTGTGCCCTTCAAGCGCCCTGCTTATGAGCAGGTGGTTGCTGCCTTCTCGCATCTTACCGGCACCAAAGCCTGATCCGCTTCAGGCGTCAGCCAATAAAAAAGCCGGCTTGCGGATAATGCGAGCCGGCTTTTTCCATGTTTTGAAACTGGTTATTCGGCAGAGTCGGCCGATTCGGCGTTCAGCAGGCCGTAACGTTCTTCACCAAGCTTGCCGAGCAGTTCCAGCTGTGTCTCGAGGAAGTCGATATGGCCTTCCTCATCGATCAGCAGCTGTTCGAACAGCTTCATGGTGACGTAATCGCCGGCTTCATGACAGATGTCGCGCGATGCCTTGTAGGCCGTGCGGGCGTCATATTCGCCAGCCAGATCCGCTTCCAGCACTTCGCGAACGGTCTGGCCGATGCGCAGGGGAGCGAGTGTCTGCAGGTTGGGATGGCCTTCCAGGAAAATGATGCGCGCAACGAGCTTGTCGGCATGCTGCATTTCCTCGATCGATTCGGCCCGTTCCTTCTTCGCAAGTTTCGTATAACCCCAGTCTTCCAGCAGCCGGTAATGAAGCCAGTACTGGTTGACCGCGCCGAGTTCGAGAAATAGGGCCTCGTTAAGCCGCTCGATGACTCTTGTGTCGCCTTTCAATGTCCGCTCTCCTGTTGTCCTCGTGGAACTTCTTCAGGCGTGACATATAATCGACAACCTCTGCCTCCGTCGAGTGGCGGCAGGCATGATATTCTTCGGTCGTGCGGATAATGAGATCGACGACATTCGGGAAGCAGCCGCAGCAACGGCCGCGCTTGCTCATGGCGTGGTAAACCTTCGAGGGCACGATCAGCTGCCAACAGTCCTCATCCAGGAGGCCGTTGATCACGTCCCTGATTTCATGATCGGTGATGTAATTGCAACTACAGACCAGCATGCTCATTAGCCATCAAACATGACACTCGATATCCTCTTTCTTGATAAAGCGGATGATCGATGTCAAGAAAAATTCGATGGCAAAGGGCCAAAAGCCCGTATTCGGGCGGAATTGGCACGGTTTGGCCGTGTCACATTTCCGTGTCGTGTGGCGCCTGTGGCCTATCGCGGTGGCGCTTCAGTGGAAATTTCGACCTCGCGGCAGCACGCGGGCATTCTCATCTGTGACGCCTGAGGGGGCCGGTCCTGGGGCTGAAGGCTGGAGGGAAGGGTTGCGGACTTCCCGCGGATCGCGCGTCGCCCGCAATACCTCGTCGGAACGCTCGCACACGCCAAAACGCCGCGTTTCAGCCTGCAGCAGGCCAAGCATCGGGGTCATGTCCTCGATATGGTCGGCGATGACATGGATAACGCCGTTTTCCCGCTGCAGCAGGCCGCGGATGCGCACCAGCCTTGCGGCCATCACCACGGCGCGATAGGCGGCAAAGATTTTTGGCCGGATGATGGCATTGGCCACCCCCGTCTCATCCTCCAGCGTCATGAAGATGACCTTGGCCGTGCCGGGTCGCTGGCGGATCAGCACGAGGCCGGCAATCTCCACGCGCCGGTTTTTCGGCGCGGTGCGCAGCTTTTCCGCTTCCAGAATATGGCGGGCGGCAAACGTCTCGCGCAGAAAGGAGACCGGATGCGCCTTCAGCGACAGCATCAGGCTGCGGTAATCCTCGATCACCTGCTCACCAGGCGGCATGTCCGGCAGGGTCATGTTCGGCTCCCGCTGCAGGTCGTCGTGGCCGGTGCGGTCGAAAAGCGGCAGGCTCTCGCCGGCCTTGCCCACATCCAGCGCCTTCACCTCCCAGAGCGCCCGGCGCCGGTCGATCCCCATGGAGCGAAAGGCATCCGCCTCCGCAAGCCGCTCGATCACGCTGCGGGCAAGGCCCGAGCGTTGCCAGAGATCGCGGATCGAGCGGTAACCCGTGCCTCGAAACGCCAGCAGTTTTTCCCGGATCTCCTTTTCCGACAGGCCCTTGATCAGCCGGAAGCCAAGCCGCACCGGTTTTCTGGAGAGGATTACGTTTTCCATGCTCCTGTGCTGTTCTGCCATGGCCTGAGGGTCAAATCCCGCGCCCTCTTCCAGGCTCTGGTCCCAGTCGGAAAAATTCACGTCCACCGGCAGCACCCTCACCCCGTGCTCGCGCGCATCGCGCACCAGCTGGGCCGGCGCATAAAAGCCCATCGGCTGCGCATTGAGGATCGCGGCCAAAAACACGTCCGGATAAAACGCCTTGAACCAGCAGGAGACATACACGAGGAGCGCAAAGGAGGCCGCATGGCTTTCGGGAAAACCGTATTCGCCAAACCCTTCGATCTGGCTGAAACAGCGATCGGCAAAATCCTTGTCATAGCCGCGTCGCACCATGTTACTCACCATCTTGTCGCGAAAGGTGTGAATGGTGCCGGTGCGCTTGAAAGTGGCCATGGCGCGGCGCAGCCTGTCGGCTTCGCTTGGCGAAAATTCCGCCGCCGTGATGGCGATCTGCATGGCCTGTTCCTGAAACAGGGGCACGCCGAGCGTTCGCTCCAGCACCAGGCGCAACTCGTCGCTCGGATACTCGATTTTCCGCCCTGCCCGCTCGTCCTCGCGGCGCTTGAGATAGGGGTGAACCATGTCGCCCTGGATCGGCCCCGGTCGCACGATTGCCACCTCGATCACCAGATCGTAGAATTTTCGTGGTCGAAGGCGGGGCAGCATGCTCATCTGCGCCCGGCTTTCGATCTGGAAGACCCCCACCGTATCGGCGCGGCAGATCATGTCGTAGACCTGCGGCTTCTCGTCTTTCAGGATACCGGCGAGCGTTTTTCGCTGCCCATAATGGTCTTCCAGCAGGCGAAACGCCTTGGCAAGGCAGGTGAGCATGCCAAGCGCCAGCACATCCACCTTCAGGATGCCGAGCGTATCCAAATCGTCCTTGTTCCACTCGATCATGAAGCGGCCGGGCATGGCCGTGGGCATGATCGGCACCACCTCGTCCAGCCGGTCGCGGGTCATCACGAAACCGCCGACATGTTGGGTGAGGTGGCGAGGAAAATTCATCAGCTGGCGGGCATAATCGAGCACGCGCTTCGTCAGCGGGTCTTCCGGATCAAGCCCGGCATTTTTCGCCTCGCGCTCTGACAGCCCATCGGTCGACCAGCCCCAGATGGTGCTCGACAGCGCCGATTGAACGTCTTCCGAAAGCCCGAAAGCCTTGGCCACCTCGCGGCCGGAAGAGCGCGTGCGATAGCTGGTGACGGCAGCGGCAAGGCCGGCATGCTCGCGCCCATAGGTGCGGTAGATATGCTGGATCACCTCCTCGCGCCGCTCATGCTCGAAATCCACGTCAATGTCAGGCGGTTCGTCGCGTTCGGTGGAGAGGAACCGGGCAAACAGCAGCGACGACTTCATCGGATCGACATCGGTGATGCCAAGACAATAACAGACGGTGGAATTGGCCGCCGATCCGCGCCCCTGGCAGAGAATGTTCTGGCTGCGGGCAAATTCCATGATGTTGCGCACGGTCAAAAAATACGGCGCGTATTTTTTCTCTGAAATCAGGTCGAGTTCGGCGCGGATCTGCGCGCTGACTTTTTCCGGCACCGTGCCGCCATATCGCAGGCGGGCTCCTTCATGGGCCAGCCGTTCCAGCGTTTGCGAGGGCGTTTCGCCCTCCACCCGCTCTTCCGGATAATTGTGCTGCAATTCGTCCAGTGAGAAATTGAGTTGATCGAAAAAGGCAAGGCTGTTGTCGACCGCTTGCGGATACCGGCGAAAGAGGGAAGCCATCTGTGGTGCGGTCTTCAGATAACGTTCGGCATTGGCGGCAAAACGGAAGCCGGCCTCCGTCACCGTGACATGCTCGCGAATGGCGGTGACGACGTCTGCGAGCGGCCGGCGGTCTGAGGCGTGGTAAAGCGGCTGGTTGGTGGCGATCAGGGGCACGTGCGCCTGGTGTGCCCAAGCGGAAAATCCCGCAAAGGTAAAAACATCCTGACCGTCATAATATGCAGAGAGCGCCAGATGGATCGCCGTGCCGAACCGTTCCCGAAGGCGCTCCAGCAGGGAGAGAAAATTGTCGCCGGCATGCTGATCGGCAAGCAGATGGCGGCCGGGCAGGACGGCCAGCATCATCTCGTCGCCCCAGGTGAGGAGGTCGTCGAGGAAAAGCCGGCAATCGCCTTTTTCGGCGCGCAGATTGCCGGCACTCAGCAGCCGGCAGAGATGGCCCCAGCCCTTGCGGTTTTTGGGATAGGCAAGCATGTCAGGCGTGTCGTCGCAAAACACCAGCCGCGCGCCGGGCTGGACCTTTAGATCCGTCTCAGTTTTCAGCACCCGCAGTTGCGCATGCGCCTTCACCACACCCGCTACCGTGTTACGGTCAGCAATGCCAAGGCCTGAGAGGAGGCCCTGTCGTTTGAGGAAAACGGCCTGCTGCACCATTTCCTCCGGATGCGAGGCGCCCTCCAGAAAGGAAAAATTGGTGCGTGCCCCCAGTTCGCAAAAGGCTGGAGCCTGTTTCATGCGAAAATGCCGTGCATGAACCAGCGCGGATTGGCGACCTGATCGTAAAGCCCCTGCCGATAGACCCAGAACCGCTGGCCGCTGTCGGATTCCAGACGGAAATAATCGCGCGTCGGGGCATTTTCGCCATCCACCCACCATTCCGCCGCCAGCCGCTCCGGCCCCTCCGCCCGGCGCACCTGATGGGTGAGCCTTCGCCAGCGAAAGCGGATCGGCGGCCCGTCCGGCACTTCGACGGCGAAGGCTTCCAGCGGTTCGGGATGCGGGAACAACCGCAACGGCCGCTCCTTTTGCAGGAGGTGTCCATGGTCGAGCGGTGCCGCCTCCGGCAGGCGCTGCGGTTTGCCCAGGGCGTGTTGAATGGCATCGACGGCGACCACCGCCCGCTCGGGAATATGGCTTTCGCGCATCTGGTAGGTTTTTAGACACTCCGGCCCAAGCCGGGCCGAGACCTGATCGATGAAATCAGCCAGCGACTGCTGCTTGCGGTCGTCGCCGTCGAAATCGCCCTGCGCATGGTCAAAGGGTTCGTGGCGCAACACGTTGATCCGCAGGATCTCGAAACCGAAGCCGGCATCGAGATCGTCATGCACGCCCGTCAGCCTCTCGGCAAACAGGCGGGCAATGCGCGCACCGTCGCGCAAGGGACGCGAGGCGCCGGCGCTCAAGCGAAACACCTTGCCATCGACGCGAAACAGCACCAGCTCGAACATCCGGCCGCCGGCAGCGCGTGCCTCAAGGCTCGGTTTCAGGGCCTCTGCCACCTGCGCGGCAAGGGTCAGAATATCCTCCTCCGACTGGATCGGCTCGGCCAGCCGCCGCTCGACTGACAGGCTCGCCACCGGCAGGCGCGGCGAAATCGCCTCCTCGTCCAGCCCGGTCGCCTGGTCGAGTCGCAGCAGAAGATGGGCGCCGAAGCGGCGGGCCAGCGGCGCGCGCGGCGCTTCCAGAAGGTCACCCACCTGTTTCAGTCCCACCTTCGCCAACGCCTGCACCACATCGGCGCCAACGCGCAGGGCTGCGATCGGAAGCGGGGCAAGCACGGCCTCGATATCGCTGTCCTCGATCACCCGGCTTTCACCAAAACGGGCAACGGCCGATGAAAGCCCGGGCGCCGAGGAGATAGCCCCCTGCACCGCCATGCCGAGCGCCGTCATCCGGCTCAGGATTTCCGCAAGAAGGGCTGCCTCACCGCCAAAAAGATGGGCGGAGCCGGTGATATCGAGAAACAGGCCGTGAGAACCCTCCAACGCCACCAGCGGCGTATAACGATCGCACCAGTCGGCGAGCGCCTCCAGAAAACGCCGGTCCGCTGCTTCGTCTTCCTCGATGACGACGAGATGCGGGCAAATGGCACGCGCCTCCGCAAGCCCCTGGCCGGGTTTCAGGCCTATCGCCTGCGCCTGTTCGTCAAGGGCGGTGAGACGCATGGCATTGTCACGCCGGCCGGCGCAGACGAGAGGCGCATCCTCAGGACGCGCGTTCGAAGGATCCGTCGGGCCGCCCGCGTGCCGGCCTGTCAAACGCCAGGACAGCCCCCGGCGCCGGCGCAAGATCCGGTCTGTCGAAAGTTTTGGGAAATAGAGCGCCAGAATGCGCTGCCGGCTGCCTTTCAGGAACAGCATGTCTTGGCGTGTCGACGCAATTGAATCGGCGGTCATGGGGATTCCACTCCAGGGAGAGACAGAGCGGAGCCGGGTTGCGGCTCTTTTCCAATGTGAGACGGAAAACCGAAGGTCCGATGCTGCCGCCAAGCATCGATCCGTCGGGAAGGCGTCGTTGTGAGGCAAACGCCGGCTGGGTCAGAAACCGGAAGGCCGCACTTGAGGCCTCCTCTTCTGCGGCATGGCGCAAAAGCAGAAGCGGCCGCCCCGCCGCCTTTGCCCGCAGCGCCAGCCGCCGGCTTTCCGTCAGCCCGAAGGTTTTTGGATTGCCGCGGGTTTCGAGAATGGTCACGCCAAAAGCGCCGCTTGCAAGGGCTGCTTCCGCAAGCCACAGCGCCTCGTCGAGCCGGTTCGGCAGAGCCTGGAAAAACGGCTCCGTGCCAAGGCCGAAACCGCGCATGCCGATGAGATAAGGCGCCCCCGCCTCCTGGCTTGCCATGCGGTCTGAAATCCAGAGGAGAGGCAGGTTTTCAGCTTTCGGCGCTCGTGCCTTGATGAGCACCGAAAGCCCCACGGTAAAACCGCTGGCAGAGCCTGCATCGAAAAAACCGCGGCTGCGGATCTCGGTGATCGCATCGAGCGGCAGCCCGCCGTCCAGCGCCTCGTCCAGCGCAGCAATGCCGGTTTCCAGCCGGGTCGGCCGGTCTTGCGTCCTCTCCTGCCCTTCTGCCACCGCTTGCGCCTGTGCAGCGGCAAGAGCCGGGATAGGCTTGCCCTCCAGCCGGGCTATCGTTTCGCGCAGGGCAAAAACAGTCTCCTGCGCCAGGGCGGATCGCGCCATGACGTCAGCTCCACTTCTTGTCGAGACCAGGATCTCCAGGATCCTCTTCGCCTCAATTGTTCATGTTATGTTCTTATGGATTCCAGAGCTGCCCCGAAGAGTCAACAGCGGCCCCCATGAGATTCGTTCACCCTCCCCACCTCTTGCTTGAATCCGCACTCGAAATATTTTTCCAGAAACCTTATATGCTCGTTGAAAAAGGAGCAGTTATGGCCCGTGTCGACCAGACCGATGATTGGCGTGATCGCCACGCCCCCACCATCAGCACGTTCGAATCGCTGGCAATCGAGGCCTATGGAAACCTGCCGGAAGAGTTCCGTGCGCTGACCGGAAACCTCACCATCGAGATCGAGGACTTTCCCGACGACGAGATTTTCGAGGATATGGCGCTCGAGACGCCTTTCGATCTTCTGGGGCTTTTCGAAGGTCGTGGCATTTCCGAGCGTTTCAGCATGGAAACCGGCGAATTGCCGAACCGAATCCGCCTCTATCGCCGGCCGATCATCGATTATTGGGCGGAAAACGAGGAGACGCTGGGCGATATCATCACCCATGTGCTGATCCACGAAATCGGCCACCATTTCGGCCTCAGCGATGACGACATGGAGCGGATCGAGGAAAGCGTCGAGGACGCGGCTGACCGGACAGGTTAGCCGCCTTCCCTCTTCAGGCGCGCGCTGGAATGCGCCTTATACGCGCGCCCAAGGCGTTCAGCCGCTCGTCGATGCGTTCATAACCGCGTTCGATCTGCTGGGCATTGTTGATGATCGATGTGCCCTCAGCACCCATGGCAGCGATCAGCATGGCCATGCCGGCGCGAATGTCGGGGCTTTCCAGCCGTGCGGCTTTCAGCGGGCTTGGTCCGGAAACCACGGCGCGGTGCGGATCGCACAGCACGATGCGGGCGCCCATCGAGATCAGCTTGTCGACAAAGAACATCCGGGATTCGAACATCTTTTCAAACATCAGCACCATGCCCTCGCACTGCGTGGCAGTGACGATGGCAATTGACATCGTATCGGCCGGAAACGCCGGCCAGGGCTGATCCTCGATCTTGGGCACATGGCCGCCGAAATCCGGTTCGATCCGCTTGGCCTGGCCGGACGGCACGATCAGATCGTCGCCCTCGATCCGGCAATGGATGCCCAGCCGCTCAAAACCCATCAGGGTGGAGCGCAGGTGCTGCACGCCGGCATTGGTGATCCGAAGGTCAGAATCTGTCACCGCCGCAAGTCCGATCAGCGAGCCGACTTCGATATGGTCAGGCCCGATCCGGTGGCTTGCTCCTGAAAGAGGCGCACCGCCATGGATCGTCATGCAATTGGTGCCGATGCCCTCGATGCGGGCGCCCATGGCGACGAGGAAATGGGCGAGATCCTGAACATGCGGTTCGGATGCGCAATTGCGCAGGATCGTGGTGCCAGAGGCCGCAACGGCGGCACACAGCGCATTTTCCGTCGCAGTCACCGAGGGTTCGTCGAGAAACACATCCGCCCCGACGAGTTTTTCAGCGCGAAACACGTAGTCGCCTTCGAGCGAGATCTGCGCACCGAGTTGGCGCAAGGCGAGAAAATGACTGTCAAGGCGGCGCCGGCCGATCACGTCGCCGCCGGGCGGCGGCAGGGTAATTTCTCCGCAGCGGGCAAGAACCGGTCCAGCGAGCAGTATGGAGGCGCGAATGCGCGAGCAGAGATCCGGGTCCAGCGTTGCCGGGCGCACGTCGCGCGCATGAATGCGCAAGGTATTATGGTCCGTCCACGCGGTTTCGGCGCCAAGAGACGAAAGCAGCTGGACCAGAGCCTCGACGTCGCGGATGCGTGGCACGTTGGTGAGCACGACGGGTTGGTCGGTGAGCAGCGCGGCGGCAATGATCGGCAGCGCCGCATTCTTGTTTCCGGAGGGCTCGATGGCGCCGGAAAGGCGATGGCCGCCCTCGACGATATATTCTACGCGTTCAGCCGCTCTCGGTTCTGCCATTGTCTCATCCGTCTTGTTGGGGTGCGAAGCGATGCCCCCAACCACACGGATTTCCCGGCGGTTGTAAGGCATCGTCATCGTTCAAGGCGCAGCCCTGCCCATGCGTGGAATGGTGTCCGGCAGGTCTGTTGAGCTTATTGCTCGCCGAGCTTCATGTCGGGATGATAGTCCTTACCTTCGACGGTTTTCACCACCGCCTGCCCGCAATAAAGCTTGTTTTCCGCCACGTTGAACGTGTGGCTGGGGGAGCCGTGCAGGTCCCAGCCCTTGTTGAGGGCATCCGTCACGCGGTGGCAGAAGGAAGCGTCGTCGGGGCCGGTGAGGAAGCGGTAAACTTTCATGGGGCAGTCTTTCTTTGGTCGATAAGGTTGGTTTTTTCGATCCGCCGGGCCAGTTGCACGAGCCGTTCGGCCTCGACCAGATGCAGCCGCTCGATCATGCGGCCATCCAGGTTGATGACGTTGAGGTCTTTGGCCTCAGGTTGCGCAAAGGCGGCGATGATTGCCTCGGCCTCTGCGACTGCCTCGTGATCCGGGCCGAAATGCTGGTTTGCCGGGCCGATCTGGGCCGGGTGGATCAACATCTTGCCGTCAAAGCCCATGTCGCGGCCCTGGCGGCATTCGCTCTCGAAGGTGTCCGTATCGCGAAAATCGTTAAACACGCTGTCGATGACGCAGAGCCCGTGGGCGCGGGCGGCCAGCACCACCTGCATGAGCCAGGGAATGAGGAAGGTGCGGCCTTGGCGCGCCGGCACGCGGGTTTCCTTGCGCAGATCATTCAGCCCAACGACCAAACCCTCCAGCCGCGGCACCGATGTTTCACGTGAACCAGCGATTGCGCCCGCATGGAGGACGCCTTTGGCGGTCTCGATCATCGCCCAGATTCGGGTGGTTTCGGGAACGCCGGCCTCGCTGAGAACGCGCTCCACAGCCTGAATGTCCGCAGCGCTTTCCACCTTCGGCAAAAGCACGGCATCGGGGCGGGTGGAGACAACGAGGGTCAGATCGTCTGCGCCGAATGTCGAAGAAAGCGGGTTGATACGGATGATCGACAGGCGATTGCCAGCCGGCGGCTTTGCGAAATAGGCCGAGAGATTGGCGCGTGCCTCGTCCTTCTTTTCCGGAGAAACAGAATCCTCGAGATCGAAGATCACGCCGTCGCAGGCAAGCGAAGAAATCTTGTCCAGCGCGCGCTGGTTGATGGCGGGCACGCTCAAAAGTGAGCGTTGCGGGCGAAGAGCCGGAGCAAGCGAATGGGACATCGCGACTTTGTGACAAGCTTTGTGATGAGGCGCAAGAGCGCAGTAGGGCAAAAGCCCTTGCAAGTGTCGAGAGAAAAGCCCACATTTCCACAAGAAGAAAGGTTCAAAACCATGCAGAATATCCGCGCACTCTTCCTTGGCCTTGCCGGCATTGCCGCTATCACCGCTGTTGTCGTGCTCACGGCATCCATCACGCTGGCCTTTGCCGCCATGCTGACTGTGTTTACGGCCGTGAGAGCGCTCACCCTTCGCCATAAACCCGTTCCGGTGCGCGCCAAGACATCGGGCGCCAAAAATCCGGCGCAGGCAAAAGACATGCGCGTCTGGAACGACGGTCGCGGCACGATCATCGATCTTTAAAGGCGATCGCCTGTCAGCGGCTCTGTCTTTAAGCGGTTCAGATCACAATGTGATGACGGGTACGTCGATCCAGAGGTTCGGCGTACCGTTTGATGGCAAACCGGCCTTCAAATCTCCCTGAAATTGGTCTATGGCAGCATCCGCAGAACAAGTCTCGCGGAGGCAGATCATGGATAAATTTACCAAGCTCACCGGCGTTGCTGCGCCGCTTCCTGTCGTCAATATCGACACGGACATGATCATTCCGAAGGATTACCTGAAGACGATCAAGCGCACCGGCCTCGGCACCGGCCTTTTTGCCGAAGCGCGTTACCTCGAAGACGGTTCGCCGAACCTCGATTTCGTGCTCAACAAGCCCGCCTATCAGAACGCCAAGATCCTTGTCGCCGGCGACAATTTCGGTTGCGGCTCCTCGCGCGAGCACGCACCCTGGGCGCTTCTGGATTTCGGCATCCGCTGCGTCATCTCCACGTCCTTTGCCGACATTTTCTACAACAACTGTTTCAAGAACGGCATCCTGCCGATCGTGGTCTCGCAGGATGATCTCGACAAGCTGATGGATGATGCCTCGCGCGGTTCCAATGCCGTGCTGACGGTGGATCTGGAAGCCCAGCAGATTTCCGGTCCCGATGGCGGCACCATCACCTTCGACATCGATCCGGCCCGCAAGCACATCATGCTGGAAGGCCTCGACGACATCGCCACCACGATGAAGAGCGATGGCGCCATCGCCTCGTTCGAAAACAAGATGCAGGCCGAGCGTCCCTGGCTCTGACATGTGAGGAGGAGGCTCCGGTGGTGACACGCATCTCGTCGGGCTCTCCCTTTGAAGCGACGATCGGTTATTCGCGCGCCGTCGTGGATGGCGACATGGTCTATGTCTCCGGCACCACCGGCTATGATTATAGCCGGATGGTCATGCCTGACGATGTCGGCGAACAGACGCGCAACGCCCTCCACACGATTGCCAAGGCGCTTGAGGAGGCGGGTAGTGCGTTGCAGGACGTGCTGCGCGTGCGTTATTATATGAGCGATCTTGCCCATTACGATGCCATCGTACCTGTATTGGGCGATGTCTTCGGTGCCATCCGTCCGGCAGCCACCATGGTGGTCTGCGGCCTGGTGCGCCCGGAAATGAAGATCGAAATCGAGGTCACTGCGCGGCGCGGCGCAGGTTCGGAATAAAAAATAGTCTGCGGCTTCGTCCTGCGGCAGGCGCGGGCGAAGCTGGGGAGGCGCCACCCGTGGCGCATCATGCCTGCCAATTTTTCAAGGACACGCATCATCATGTCTCATTCGCTTTTCCTGCTTCCCGGTGACGGTATCGGCCCCGAGGCCATGGCCGAGGTCGTGAAGATCATCGACCACATGAACGAGGCACTCGGTGCCGGCTTCGTCACGGAGCAGGGCCTGGTCGGCGGCTCAGCTTACGATGCCCACGGTGCTGCGATCTCCGAAGACGACATGGCAAAGGCGATGAATGCCGATGCGGTCCTGTTCGGTGCCGTCGGCGGCCCGAAATGGGATGCGGTTCCCTATGATGTGCGCCCGGAAGCCGGCCTTTTGCGCCTGCGCAAGGATCTCGAACTGTTTGCCAACCTGCGCCCGGCGATCTGCTATCCGGCGCTTGCCAATGCCTCCTCGCTTAAGCCGGAACTGGTCGAAGGGCTCGATATTCTCATCGTGCGCGAGCTGACCGGCGGCGTCTATTTCGGCGAGCCGAAGACGATCACCGATCTCGGCAACGGCCAGAAGCGCGCCATCGATACGCAGGTCTACGATACCTACGAGATCGAGCGCATTTCCGGTGTTGCCTTCGAACTGGCGCGCACCCGCAAGAACCGCGTCTGCTCCATGGAAAAGCGCAACGTGATGAAGTCGGGCGTGCTGTGGAACCAGGTGGTGACCGAAACGCACAAGGCAAAATTCTCCGACGTGGTGCTGGATCACATGCTGGCTGACGCCGGCGGCATGCAGCTGGTGCGCGCGCCAAAACAGTTTGACGTGATCGTCACCGACAACCTCTTCGGCGACATGCTGTCGGACGTCGCGGCCATGCTGACCGGTTCGCTCGGCATGCTGCCCTCGGCTTCGCTTGGCGCACCCGATGGAAAGACCGGCAAACGCAAGGCGCTTTATGAGCCCGTCCATGGCTCGGCACCTGACATTGCCGGCAAGGGCATTGCTAACCCGATCGCCATGATCGCGTCGTTTGCCATGTGCCTGCGTTACTCCTTCAACAAGGTCGAAGAAGCCGACCGCCTGGAGAAGGCGATTGCCAATGTGCTCGACAAGGGCATCCGCACCGGCGACATCATGGCGGAAGGCTGCACGCAGGTCGGCACGTCGGAAATGGGCGATGCCATCCTTGCCGAATTCAAGGCCCTGTCTGCCTGATGCGGGCCAACGGGTCGGCGCATAACTGAAACCTGCAATGCCCCGCCCAGTGCGGGGCATTTTTTTGCCCCTCAAGCTTCCAATCGCTCTTGTCGCCAAAAGCCGGCGGCCCGGCCCTCGAAGTCTGTGCCACTTTAACCGGCGCCCACAAGATCAACGGGCCTGTCTTTATCATGCCAACGGCGGTCCTTGCCAAAATCCCTGTCATAAATCCCGGTTAGGATCTGTATAGGCTTTGGGGAGCACATGGGATGATTGAGAAGCTTAGGCGGCGTCATAACCGTTACTGCGGAAGATTTCGCACGGACTGTCACTTTTCCTGTCTTTTTGTCGCGCTCAATCTCGTTCTTCTGTCGGTCTTCCTGCTGGATGAGCCGGTATCGGCCTATGTGGCGCGCACGCCCTCCATCCTGAAGCCGATCGGCAGCTTCGTCACGGATTTCGGCAAATCCGGCTGGATCCTGATGGCTTGCGCCATGCTGTTCTTCGAAGCGCTTTCCCGGGGGCGGCTTGCTCGCGCGGCAAGGAACCGCCTGCAGGCATTTTTCCTCTGCCATCTCGCGGCCTATATCTTTCTGACGGTTGCGCTTTCAGGCCTTGCAGCGAACCTTGCCAAGCGGCTGATCGGCCGTGTGCGGCCCCCTTCGCAGGCGGATTGGGGCGCTTTCGGCTTTTCACCTTTTCATGGCAGCTATCATTTCGAAAGTTTTCCGTCCGGCCACGCAACGACCATCGGCGCCCTGATGATGGCACTTGCCCTGATGGCTCCGGCTTACCGTGTACATTGCCTGGTGCTTGGCCTCTGGCTCGGCTTTTCCCGCGTCATCATCGGCGTTCATTATCCAAGTGACGTCATGGCCGGCCTGGTGTTCGGAGCGTGGTTCTCGATCTTTACCGCCGGGATGTTTGCGCGTTACGGACTTCTGTTCCGGGCACAGAATGGTGCCTTGCCGCAGCTTTGCCGCCCCGTTCCGCTGGAGCGCCCAGACTGGAGCCGCCTGCCGCAATTGCGCCTCGGGCGAACGCGCGCGCATTCGCCACAGCCATCCACCGCCCTGAGGCTGGAACCGGTGCTCGCCCGATAGACTTCAGGCGTCGGTGTTTTTTGTGCCCGGACAGTCAAGCCCGATGAAGCGGAACAGCACTGTGCGGGCCGCCGCTTCGTCCTCAACATCGACGGCGGCTTTCAGGGCCTGCAGGGCCGTCAGCACATCGTCATGAGTGCCGATCTTGGTGTCGGCCCGCAGGATCTTCGGGTGCTGCGTCTTCATGGCGTTCGCCATGTCGTAGAACAGTTCCTCGAACAGTTTTTCGCCCGGGCGATTGCCTGTCACGCGTATCTCGATGCCGCCATCGGGGTTTTCCGCATTGCGCACGGTAAAGCCGGCCAGCCGGATCATGTTTTCTGCGAGATCACCAATACGGACCGGCTCACCCATCTCCAGGAGGAAGATATCGCCCCCGACGGAAAGCGCACTGGCCTGCACGATCAGTTCGGCGGCCTCCTGGGTCGACATGAAATAACGCGTCATCTCCGGATTCGTGACGGTCACCGGGCCGCCATCGGCGATCTGCTGCTTGAACAGCGGCACGACCGAGCCGTTGGAGCCGAGCACGTTGCCGAAGCGCACCGCGCAGAAATGCTGACCGGTGTCGCGTTGTTCCGCTTCTAGCGCCATCTGCCGGATGATCAGTTCCGCCCAGCGCTTGGTGGCGCCCATCACATTGGTCGGGCGCACCGCCTTGTCCGACGAGATCAGCACGAAATTGCCGACACCGGCCTCGAAGGCGGTCTTTGCCATCGTGAGCGTGCCAAAAACATTGTTCTCGATGCCCTCCAGCGCGTTGACCTCGAGCATCGGCACGTGCTTGTGCGCGGCGGCATGATAAAGCACGTCCACCTTGTAGGTGTCGATCGCCTGCTTCACCCGCGCCTGATGGGTGATCGATCCAAGGAAGGGCACAATCTGGCAGCGGGTAAGGCCGGCCAGTTCCCGCTCGATCTTGTAGAGCGCGAACTCGTTGGCTTCAAACAGAACAAGACATTTCGGCTTCCATTGCACGATCATCCGGCACAGTTCAGAGCCGATGGAGCCGCCGGCGCCGGTGACCATGATCACCCGGCCCTCTACGATACTGTCGATCAACTGCGGATCCGGCGGCACGAAGGAGCGACCGAGCAGTTCGTCGATCTCGATCTCGCGGATGTGGTTTGCGAGATAACGGCCATCCACCAGGTCTGAAATATCCGGAACGGTGCGGATTTTTACGCCAAGCCCGCTAATGCTGCCGATCACGCTGCGGCGTCGGTCGGCGGAGATGGTCGAGAGCGACAGGATGATTTCCTGTACGCCGTACTGTTCGATCAGCCGCGGCAGGTTTACCGGATTATAGACGCGGTAGCCACCGACATCGCGGCCATGGTGGTCCGGATCCTCGTCCAGCAGGCCAACGATGAAGCGGTTTCCGCTGCCGCGCAGCGCCTGCGCCAGTTGCACCGAGGAGGCGCTGGCGCCGTAGATGAACACTGGCTGCTCATCGCGGCGCAGGCCGGTGCCGTGGCTGAGGATGATCTTTGTGGTGAAGCGCGAGCCCCCGATGAGGGCTGCCCCGATGGCAAAATAAAAGAAGGGAATGGAACGGGGAACGATGCCGCGGCCGGCCATCTCCATCAGGAAGACGAGGATGACCCAGATCATCGTCGCAATGCCCATGGCCTTCAGGATCGTCCAGATGGCCGTATCGGGGAGATAACGGATGACGGCCCTGTAAAGCCCCATGCGGATGAAGATCGGAATGGCAATGGCCGGTGCAAGAAAGGCGAGGAGGATGCGCTCCGGCGAAACGTCAGGCCACCACACGGCATAGCGCAGCGCGTAACTGGCCCACAGCGCCAAAATCAGCGTTACGACGTCGAAGCCGATCAGCAGCAGGCGTTTCCAGAAACGCGGCATTTCCTCGATTCTGCGTCGCAGCACGTCTGTCAAAGCCATGCCGCCGCTCGCATCTTGAAGCCTCTTGCGCCGATCATGGGGTCGCCTTGCCCTGATTGGGTGACGATCCGGGTGATTTTTCCCGGGCCACCGTTTGCTGCAGACCGTAGGCCACCGGATAGGGGGGGACCCAATCGAGTTGTGAACCGGCCTTCCCTATATCCACCTGCAGATTCTTAAGCAAGCGGTCGCTGATTGAAGTCTTTCCGATCATCTTTGCCAGTGTTTTCAGCAGGCTGGGAGGGATCGGCAGGCTGAGGGCATGACGTCCCTGCAGTTGCGCCAGCCGCCTGAACAACTGATGCGTGGAAAGATCCTCGCCATCGCCGGCCAAAAAAACCTGTCCGGCTGCTTGCGGATGATGTGCGGCGGTGAGGAGGAGGTCGCAGAGATTGCCGACATAGACCAGCGAGCGGCGGTTGTCGCAGGCGCCGAAGGGGGAGGGCAGGCCGCTGCCGGCAAGGCGCATCAACAGCGCGAAATTGGCACCGACACCTGGACCATAGACCAGCGGCGGGCGCACGATCACGATCTCCAGGCCGCTCTCCTTGCCAAAGGTGAGAAGCGCCCGCTCTGCTTCGGCCTTGGAGAGACCATAGGCATCCTGCGGATCCGGCGTGTCGTCGGCCTGGAAGGCAAAGCCTTGCCTTGTGCTTTCGCCGTTCACCTTGATTGAACTTGCAAACACGAAACGGCGCACCTTGGCCTTCGCGGCCGCACGGGCAAGATGAAGCGTCGCCTCGACATTCATCGCCCGGAATTTTTCCAACGGATCGCCGTTCGTTTCCCGCATCACATGGACGCGTGCGGCAAGGTGAATGACGGTATCGACGCCGGCAAGCGCTTGCCCCCAGTCGGTCTGCCCGGTGATGGCACCAATCGTGCAATGGCCCGGGCGGGGGAGACGACTTGCCGGACGAAACGGCAGGCCGCGCTCTTCCAGCATCCCGCAGAGGGCTTGCCCGACAAAACCTGTGGCGCCAGTGATCAGGTACACGCGCTTGTCGTCCTTCCGCTCATCGTTTCAACAGCTGTCGATAGGTGGATATGTTTGCCGTTTCGTGATCGGGAAGGCCTGCACCGGCGAGAAGCGCAAGTCCGGCCGTGGCCAGATAGACCAGAAACACCGTAAACCAGCCAAAGCCGGTGTCATTGGCGATGAACGCCAGCGGCAGGATGACGAAAAGGTTGAGGCCGAAGGCCGACAGGGTGACGGGCCGCGCGCCGCCGAACCGCCGCGCCAGGCGCTGGTAGGCATGTGAGCGGTGTGCTTCGGCAATGTTTTCGCCCCTCAGACACCGGATGATCAGCGTCACGGTGGCGTCGCTTGCAAACAGTGCCGAAAGGATCAGCCATTGCGGCAGGGTCAGCCACCCGGCGTGAAGGCTCGTCATGGCCATGGCCACGATGACAAAGCCGAGAAACGTACTGCCGGCATCGCCCATGAAGATGCGCGCCGGGGGAAAATTGAAGAGCAGGAAGGCCGCTGTCGAGATCGCCGTGGCCGCCATCAGCCACCACGCCCAGCTGTCGATCGCCTCTGGTGTGCCGATGGCGGCGATTACCATGGCAGAGACCATCATCATGACCGCCTGCTGGCCCGCAATTCCGTCTATGCCGTCCATGAAGTTGAAGAGATTGACCCACCAGAGCCCGCCGAGCAGCAGAAGAAGGCCGGCTGCGAGCTGGAAAACTGCTCCGGCATTGCCGGCGATTGCCACCGTGCCGTCGGCGATCCAGATGGCAAGAAAAACGATCATTGCCTGTAATGGCAGGCGCACGCGCGCAGCCAGCGGTCGCCAGTCATCGAAAAGGCCGATGGCGGCCATGATGGCGCCGAGCAGCAGCAGTGACAGCGTCTGCCCATTGCCACCGGGCATCAGCAGGCCGCAAAGCAGCGTGCCGGCAACGATGCCGATGCCGCCCCCGGTTGGCGTTGGCCGCACATGCGAGGAGCGCGCCACCGGCGCCTGCACGAGGCCGAGATCGCGGGCCTTTGCGATGATCACGAAGACGCAGAGCGCGCTTGTGAGCGCGCAGGCTGCAAGGATGCCAGGGCGCGGGAGGCTGACAAGCTCACTCAGCATCGGCGGCCGCTCCCGGTTGCAGGCTCCGGCGGTCGATCACTCGCAAATTGCGCGTCCTTTTCATGCGGCATGCTCTCATGGGCCATCATCTGGCCCGCAACGGGGTCGGGAAGAAAAGGTTGCGCCTTAGCAACGCTTGACTCGCCTGCGAAATCTTTTAAGGAGTTCATCCGAAGGGAAGCAAGAATGTATCGCAGCGACAGTCACATCGCAGCTTCATTTGGTCCGGCACATGTGGCCGGAGCGCCGCTTTTCGCATGCGTATCCTCCAAAACCAAGGCCAAAACGACGACGAAAACCGTCTGACGTCTCTGGCCTACCGCTCTCTCCCCGGTTCGGCCGGGGACAAGGAAGCACGGTTTTTATCGTGTTTCCCCCTCAAAGCCCGAGGAGAGAAAGAAAGAGAGCAGGAAAATGGGTTTCAAGATTGCAGTGGTCGGCGCAACCGGAAATGTCGGCCGGGAAATGCTGAACATTCTCTCCGAGCGCGGCTTCCCCGTCGATGAAGTGGTGGCGCTTGCCTCCGCACGGTCGCAGGGCACCGAAGTGTCGTTCGGCGACAAGGTGCTGAAGGTGTCCAACCTCGAAAATTATGATTTTTCCGATACCGATATCTGCCTGATGTCGGCCGGCGGCACGATCTCGCAGAAGTGGTCGCCGAAGATCGGCGCGCAGGGCTGCGTCGTCATCGATAACTCGTCCGCCTGGCGTTACGATCAGGATGTTCCGCTGATCGTTCCGGAAGTCAATCCGGATGCAATCGACGGCTTTACCAAGCGTAACATCATCGCCAACCCGAATTGCTCGACGGCCCAGCTGGTCGTGGCGCTGAAGCCGCTGCATGACTTTGCCAAGATCAAGCGCGTCGTTGTGTCCACCTACCAGTCGGTCTCGGGCGCCGGCAAGGAAGGCATGGACGAGCTGTTCACCCAGACACGCGCCGTCTTCGTCGCCGATCCGGTGGAATCCAAGAAGTTCACCAAGCGCATCGCCTTCAACGTCATTCCGCATATCGATAGCTTCATGGAAGACGGTTACACGAAGGAAGAGTGGAAGGTGCTTGCCGAAACCAAGAAGATGCTCGATCCAAAGATCAAGGTGACCTGCACGGCCGTGCGCGTTCCCGTCTTCATCGGCCATTCGGAATCGGTCAACATCGAGTTTGAAAACGAGATCACCGCCGACCAGGCGCGCGATATCCTGCGCGAAGCACCGGGTTGCCTCGTTATCGACAAGCATGAAAACGGCGGTTACATCACGCCGCTGGAATGCGCCGGCGAAGATGCGACCTTCATTTCCCGTATCCGCGAGGATGCAACCGTCGAAAATGGCCTCAACATCTGGGTCGTCTCCGACAACCTGCGCAAGGGCGCTGCCTTGAACGCCATCCAGATTGCCGAGCTTCTCGTCAATCGTGGCCTGATCAAGCCGCGCAAGCAGGCCGCCTGAGCCAAAAATTACCTTTTGGTAAGCATGACATGATAAAGCCTCGCCTTCAGGGCGGGGCTTTTCCGTTCGGGCGGATCACGATCTTTTCATGGACGGAAAGGTTGTCGAGAGCCACGAGCGCACCCATAACCCAGACGAGCAACGGGAGACGCGCGAGATGAGCAGCGTTTCCAAGACAAGCATGGGATCTGACGAATGTTGAAAACTGTTCTGGGTGGCGCTGTCGGCGCTGCGATGATGCTGACGGTCTCTGCCGCGCAGGCTGCCAGTTGCGGCAATGATGCTTCAGGCTTCGATGCCTGGGTGCAGGATTTCAAGCAGCAGGCCCCGGCTCAGGGCATTTCAGCGTCCGTGGTGCAGCAGGCCTTTGCCGGCGTCAGCTATAACCGCCCGACGATCCGTGCCGACCGGGGTCAGAAAAGCTTCAAGCTCTCCTTCGACGAATTCCTGCAGAAGCGCGGTGCCACGACCATCATCGCACGCGGCAAGACGATGAAGGCTTCCAATGCTCAGCTGTTTGCCAATATCGAACGCCGCTACGGCGTTCCGGCCGGACCGATCCTGGCGATCTGGGGCATGGAAACCGGTTTTGGCAGCTTCATGGGCGACCAGCATACGTTGTCGGCCGTGGCAACGCTTGCCTATGACTGCCGCCGCTCGGCCTATTTTACCGAACAGCTTTATGCGGCCCTGCAGCTGGTGGCCCGTGGCGATCTCAGCCCGACAGCCAAGGGTGCGGCCCATGGAGAAATCGGCCAGACACAGTTCCTGCCGCTGAACGTCATCCGTTATGGTGCCGATGGCGATGGCGACGGTCATATCGACATGGTGCGTTCGCGCGCCGATGCGCTCGCCTCGACGGCAAACTTCCTGGTCGGTCATGGCTGGCAGCGCGGTGCAGGTTATCAGCAGGGTCAGCCGAACTTTACCGCCATCGAAGGGTGGAATGCCGCCACCGTCTACCAGCAGGCGATTGCCTATATGGGCGCCAAGATCGACGGGCAATAAGCCCGTCCGGTCAACCCGGCATCCGGCGCCCGAGGTAAACCATCCGGCTCAAAGAGTGGGCCGGATGAAGTCGCCGGTCTTGGCATCCATGACCCACAGCTCACCGGTGGAGATGTCGAACCAGGCGCCGTGGACACGCATGCGGCCCTTTTCCTCAAGGATCTTCACGCAAGGAAACGTGCGCAGGTTGGCGATGGAATTGCGGATCGACACCCGTTCCAGGGCTGTTTGACGCTCGGACTGGGTCAGCACATCAAGGCTTGGGATCTGTTCGGCGGTCGGACGCAGCAGGCCCATCCACTTGCCGATGAAGTCGCCCGGTGATAGCGGCTCGTCCATGGGATCAAGCGCTGCCTGGATACCGCCGCAGCGGCCATGGCCCATCACCACGATATCGCGGATCTTCAGCACCTGGACGGCATATTCGAGTGCTGCCGAGGTTGCGTGATACTGGCCATCCGGCTCGTAGGGCGGCACAAGGTTTGCGACATTGCGCACGACGAAAAGTTCGCCGGGTCCTGAATCGAAAATCGTCTCAGGTGCTGCCCGGCTGTCGCAACAGGCCACCACCAGCGTATGCGGTTTCTGGCCTGTTTCGGCCAGGGTGCGGTAGCGCTCGCGCTCTCCGCTATAGCGGCCGCTCATGAAGTTGTCGTAACCGGCGAGAAGGGAGGGCGGAAAATCTGTCATGCGCTTTGATTAGCCTTGCGTGCGAGGAAGATCAACAGTCACAGCCCCGGCAGAAACCGGAATTGACGAGGCACAATCCTTCTGCGTTGAACCCGTTTGTTCAAACACGCTTTCAGCGTGCATTTCTTGGGGCCTGGCGGCTAGCGGCGGGTGCTGCGGGACGGATGCATGAGGTGGCGCAGCTGCACCATGGCCATGGGCGTCGACAGGCTGGCCGCGTCGGTTTCCAGCGTCAACTCATCGCCGCCGCGCTTGGCGGTGCGGGCCAGAACCTCAAACACGCTGGCGGTTGCCAGTTGCAGTGCCTTTTCCTCATCCATGCCGGACAGAAGCCGGGCGAGAAATACCGCCGACATCAGATCGCCAAGGCCGTTGGGTGCATTCTCGATCAGCCGGTGTTCGGCAAGCAGTGCGTGTTTTCCCGTGAGGTAAAGATTGCCGGTGCCGCCGGACATCATCGGCACGGCCGAGGTCACCAGCATCTTTGCCGGTCCCAGCGAAAGTGCGGCATCCATGATTGCCGCATTGGTGTCGAGATCGGCACCGGACATCCAGGCGAGTTCATAGCGGTTTGGCGTCGCAAGCGTGGCAAGCGGGATAAGGTCTTCCCGGATCGCCACAGCCGTCGCCTCCGGCACGTAGAGGCCGCCCTTGTCGCCCATGACAGGATCGCAGACATAAAGAAGGTCCGGATTTTTTGCCTTCAGCGCTGCAATCAGGCGGGCAACCTGCGGCGGCTGCGAGGCGTGGCCGAAATAACCCGTGAGCACTGCCTTCACCTCGGAAAGCCAGGGCGCGCGGATCAGATCCTCGATGATCTTCTCGAATTGATCCTCCGGTATCACCACCCGCGTCGAGGGGCCATGGCCCGGATGCCAGGGCATGATGACGGTCGGCAGCGCCCAGACGGGCAGGCCCATCGTCTCGAGTGCGAACACGGCAGCGCGGTTTCCAACGGAGCCGCGAATCACATGGCTCGAAATAACGATGACGGCATGGGTGTCGGACATAAGGAAAAGCCTGTTTTCAACGATTGGGTCGATTTTTCACGGTCTGGTGTCAATAAAACTCATAAAACTATGCGAGAACCTGTTCCAGAGCTGCCTTAATGCCTCAAACATCGGTTGAATAGCTCATAACGAAGCAAAGGGAGGAAAGCATGGCTGCCAAGCGTAATCCGAAGCGGGAAAAGCAGATCCAACTGGCCCGCGCGGCCTGGGCGGAAAGCGGCGGCGTCAGGCTTGATCCGGATATTCTGTTTGGCCGGGCCAGCAATGACGACGTTGCCGCCTATTCGCCGGAAATGCTGGCGGCGTCTGCCGAATATGCCGGACGAGAGCTTGAGGCCTGGACGGGCGAGACCGCGCGCATCTCCGTTGCAACGGTTACAGGCGTCGCTCCCAATGGCGTGCCGGTGTCGGTGCTGACGGTGATCGACCGCGACATGCCTTTCCTGTTCGATTCGGTGATGGGCGAGGTGACCAGTACCTTCCGGGATATCACGCTTGCCGTGCATCCGATCCTCGACGTGCAGCCGGGCAAGGCGCCGGGGCTTTATTCCTACGAACGAAGCCAGGCGGCGAGCGAGCATGTCAGCCTCATCCAGATTCATCTGGCACCGCTCACCGAGGAGCAGGCATCAGACCTGACGGCGCGGCTGCGCCTTCTGCTCGACAAGGTCCATGCCGTCATTACCGACTGGAAGCCGATGCTGTCCCTGCTGAAGGGTGCCAGCCGCGACATGAAGGAGGCGCCCATCACCGGCCGCAGGGCGGAACGGGACGAGGCGCTCGATTTCTTCAAATGGCTGCGCGACGGCAATTTCATCTTCCTCGGCATGCGTGAATATATCTATTCCGGCGACGGCCCTCAGGCGACGCTGGAGCGCGGCGAGGGACGAGGCCTCGGCATTCTCTCGGATCCCGATGTACTTGTACTGCGCCAGGGTAAGGATCAGGTGACAACGACACCGGAAATCCTGCAGTTTCTGCAGGGCGAGGATTTCCTCATCGTCACCAAAGCCAATGTGAAATCCACTGTCCACCGGCGCGCCTATATGGATTATGTCGGCGTCAAGCGCTTTGATGCCGAGGGCAGGGTGACGGGCGAACTGCGTATCGTCGGCCTGTTTACCGGCACCGCCTATACCCATTCGGTGAGCGAAATTCCGCTGCTGCGCGCCAAGGCGGCCCGGGTGGAGGAGCATTTCGCTTTTGATCCGCTCAGCCATTCCGGCCGCATGCTGCGCAATACGCTGGAATCCTACCCGCGTGACGACCTGTTCCAGATCGATCCGGATCTTCTGGCGCGCTACTGCGAGCAGATCATGGAACTGGCCGAGCGGCCGCGCGTGCGGGCGCTGGCCCGTATCGACCATTTCGATCGCTTCGTGTCCATTCTCGTCTACGTGCCGCGCGAAAACTACAATTCGGTGGTGCGCGAGAAAATCGGCGCCTATCTCGCTGCAACCTTCGAAGGCCATGTTTCCGCCTATTATCCGGCCTTCCCCGAAGGCGGCAATGCGCGGGTGCATTTCATCATCGGCCGCAGGCTCGGCAATACGCCCCACATTCCCCAACCGCAGTTGGAAGAGGCGATCCGTGAGATCTCGACCCCGTGGGCCGATCGTTTTGCCGGACTTGCCGGACCCGACAGCCCGACCATTGAAACCAGTTTCGCCTTCCAGGAGGCTTTTTCGCCCGAGGAGACCTTTGCCGATCTGCCCGATATCCTCGCCTGCGCCGGGGGAGAGCCGATCCGCATTGCGCTTTACGAGCGCAAGGACGGCGCGCGGCGCATCCTGTCTCTGAAGATCTTCCATGCCGGGGGCCATCTTGCCCTGTCGCGGCGTGTACCGCTTCTGGAAAATCTCGGCTTCCAGGTGGTCAGCGAGCGCACCTTCGACCTTATGCTGACGCAAGGCGGCACGCGCATCGTGCTGCATGACATGGAGCTTCAGCTTCATGACGATCGCTCGATCGATATGGAGCACGAGGCGCCTTTGGTGGAGGAAGCCTTCCTCTCGGCCTTCGATGGCTCCGCCGACAATGACAGCTTCAACCGGCTTGTTCTCCTGACCGGGCTCTCCGTGCGCGAAGTTACCGTGCTCAGGGCCTATGCGCGCTATCTGCGCCAGACGGGCATCGTTTATTCGCAGGCCCATATTGCCGATACGATGGTGCGCTATCCGACGATCAGCCGCGATCTGTTTGCCCTGTTCAGCGATGGGTTCGATCCGAAGCTGGGCGACAGCGAGCGCGAGGCGCTGCTCACCCGCCATCATGCCGCCATCGAGGAGGCCTTGACGGCGGTTCCCAATCTCGATGACGACCGCACGCTGCGCCGTTATGTCAACGCCATCGATGCGACATTGCGCACCAACTATTTCCAGACCGGTGCCGATGGCCTGCCCAAACCGATGATTGCCTTCAAGCTCGATCCCAAACTGCTGGACGGCCTGCCGGAGCCAAAACCCTTCCGCGAAATTTTTGTCTATGGCACGGAAGTGGAGGGTGTCCATCTGCGCTTCGGCAAGGTGGCCCGCGGTGGGTTGCGCTGGTCGGATCGCGGTGAGGATTACCGCACGGAAGTGCTGGGGCTCGTGAAGGCCCAGCAGGTGAAGAATGCCGTGATCGTGCCGGTTGGCGCCAAGGGCGGTTTCTTCCCGAAAAAGCTGCCGTCGCCTGCCCAGCGCGATGCCCTCTTTAATGCCGGCCGCGACGCCTACAAGACCTTCATCCGCACGCTCCTGTCGATCACCGACAACATCGTCGGCGGTGAGATCGTCGGCCCTGCTGACACGCTGCGGCTCGATGGCGACGATCCCTATTTCGTCGTCGCCGCCGACAAGGGCACAGCAACCTTCTCCGATACGGCAAACGGCTTGGCGCAGGAGGCCGGCTTCTGGCTGGACGACGCCTTTGCCTCCGGCGGTTCGGCAGGTTACGACCACAAGAAGATGGGCATTACCGCCCGCGGCGCCTGGGAAGCGGTGAAACGCCATTTTCGCGAGATGAACGTGGATATCCAGACTACGCCGTTTACCGTGGCCGGCGTCGGCGACATGTCGGGCGACGTGTTCGGCAATGGCATGCTGCTGTCGCGGCATATCCGCCTGATTGCCTGCTTTGACCACCGCGACATCGTAATCGACCCGGATCCCGATACGGAAAAGACCTTTGCCGAGCGGGAGCGGATGTTTGCCCTGCCGCGCTCCAGCTGGCAGGATCTTGATCGTTCGGTTCTCTCCAAGGGCGGCATGGTCATTCCGCGCACGGAAAAATCGGTGAAGCTGACGCCGGAGGCGAAGGCTGCCATCGGCATCGACAAGGATGTCGCGACGCCCTTCGAGATCATCACGGCAATCCTCAAAAGCCCGGTCGATCTCCTGTGGTTCGGCGGCATCGGCACCTATATCAAGGCAATGTCCGAAACGGATGCGGAAGTCGGCGACCGCGCCAATGACCCGATCCGCGTCACTGCGGGTGAAGTGCGCGCAAAAGTCATCGGCGAAGGTGCCAATCTCGGTGTCACCCAGAAGGGCCGCATCGCCTATGCGCTTGCCGGTGGACGCTGCAACTCCGATGCCATCGACAACTCGGCCGGCGTCAATTCCTCCGACGTCGAGGTCAATATCAAGATTGCGCTGAGCCCCGCCATGCAGGACGGCCGCCTGCCGCGCGACAAGCGCGATATCCTGCTTGCCTCGATGACGGCGGATGTCGGCGCGCTCGTGTTGCGCAACAACTACCTGCAATCGCTCGCCATTTCGCTGACGACCCGGCGCGGCGTGCGCAACCGCGAGGAACTGTCGCGGCTGATGTCGGCGCTGGAAGGGCAGGGGGAGCTGAACCGCAAGGTGGAAACGCTGCCGGATGACGCAGAACTTGCCGAACGTTATGCCGCCGGCAAGCCGCTGACGCGCCCGGAAGTGGGCGTGCTTCTCTCCTATGCCAAGATCGTGCTCTTCGATGCGATCGTGGCAAGCGACCTGCCGGATGATCCCTACTTTGGCGCTGTGCTGACGGCCTACTTCCCGGGCCCCATGCAGGCGGCTTATGCAAATGACATTGCCCACCACCGCCTGCACCGCGAAATCATCGCAACGATGCTGGCAAACGAGGTGATCAACCGCGGCGGTCCGGGCTTTGCCCAGATGATGAGTGATATCAGCGGGCGCGCCCAGGTGGACGTGGTGAAGGCCGCCTTCATCGCCCGCGATGCCTATGACCTGCCAAAACTCTGGGCGGCGGTCGATGCGCTGGATGGCACGCTGGATGGCGAGGTGCAGAACGATCTTTACGAGCGTATCGGCGAGATCTTCTTCGGCGCCACCATCTTCATCCTGCAGACCGGCATTGTTGCTGCTCCGGTGGAAGATGCCATCAAGCGCATCCGGGCCGGCATCGACGGCTTGCGCAGCACCATCCGCAGCACGGCGGCAGGCGAGGGTGCCGCCCCCATCGAGGGCGTGCCGGCCGCGCTTGCAGGCGAACTCGATCTTCTGCCCAACCTGGTTCTCGTGCCGGAAATCATGCTGATTTCCGAGCGCAGCGGCGCCCCCCTGTCACGGGCAACGGAGGTTTACTTCCACGCCACCGACACGTTCCGGGTCAACCGTTTCCTGGAGGCGGGCGAACGGTTCGGCACGGCCGATCATTATGAAAACCTCGCCATTATCCGCGCCCTGCAACAGATCGCAGCGGCACGGCGGGATATCGTGACGATTGCGCTCCAGGCCCATGGTGCCGACGACAAGCCGCTGGAAGCCTGGCTTGCCAGCGACCGGCTGCGTCTCAACCGCATCAGCAGCGAGTTGATGGCCTTGAGCGAAGGCGGCGACACGACGTTGGCCCGGATGATGGTGGCAGCCAGCCTGTTCACGGACCTTGCCCAGACCGGGGTTCGGTGATCCAATGGCGCTCTGAAACGGGAGGAGCGCCGTGACGTTTGAAAACTCCGGGACGGTGCCCAAGGTGCCGTCCCGCGGAATATGGGGCTGGATGCTGTTCGACTGGGCAGCCCAGCCCTTCTTCACGGTGGTGACCACCTTCGTCTTCGGGCCCTATTTTGTCGCCCGCCTGACAGAGGATCCGGTGGCAGCCCAGGCCATGTGGAGCAACATGGCAACCGTTTCCTCCATCGTGATCGCGCTTCTGTCGCCGGTTCTCGGTGCGATTGCCGATCAATCCGGCCCGCGAAAGCCGTGGATCGCCTGTTTTGCCGTGGTGAAGATTGCATCGCTTGCGATGCTCTGGTTTGCCGCCCCCGGTTCAGCCCTCGTCTGGCCGGTTACCTTCATGATCCTTGCCTCGATCGCGGCGGAATTTTCCATCGTGTTCAATGATTCGATGATGCCGCGGCTGGTGCCGGCAAGCGAGGTGGGCCGTGTCTCCAACACCGCCTGGGGGCTGGGTTATCTCGGCGGCATGGTGGTGCTGATCTTCGTCGTCGGTTTTCTGGCCGCCGATCCGAAGACGGGGGTCACGATCCTCGGCATGGCGCCGCTCTTCGGGCTCGATCCGGCGCTTGGCGAGGATGCGCGCATCACAGGACCACTGGCGGCCGGCTGGTATCTTCTCTTCATCCTGCCGATGTTCTTTTTCACGCCGGATGCCAAGCGTGGCGAACCGATGAAAACCGCCGTTGTCTCCGGTGTGCGGGAGCTTTCCGCCACACTGGGCGAACTGGTGGCGCGACGCCGGACGATCCTACGTTTTCTCATCGCCCGCATGCTGTACCAGGACGGCGTGAACGGTCTTCTGATCCTCGGCGGTGCCTTTGCGGCGGGCATGTTCGGCTGGGCGACGCTCGAAATCGGCCTGTTCGGCATTCTCATCAATGTCGTCGCGATCTTCAGCTGCCTTGCTGCCGGCCACCTCGACAGGCTGTCCGGCTCAAAAACCGTCGTCATCATCAGCCTTGTGCTGTTGCTCATCGCAACGCTCGGCATCATCTCTACGGCGCCGGGTTACATCCTGTTCGGGCTTGTACCGCTGTCGGCTGTCGATACCGGCGGCGTGTTCGCCACCTCTGCCGAAAAGGTTTATTTGATCTTCGGGGCGCTCATCGGCATGGCCTTCGGGCCTGTCCAGGCCTCCTCGCGCTCCTACCTGTCCAGAAGCGTGCATCCGGATGAGGCCGGGCGCTATTTCGGCATCTATGCGCTGTCAGGCCGCGCCACCAGCTTTATGGCAACGCTCTCCTTCTCGCTCGTCACCTATGCCTCAGGCTCGGCGCGGCTTGGCATGGCCATGCTGATCCTGTTTCTGGCGGCGGGCCTTATCCTTCTGATCGGAACCCGTTATCCGGCCGTGGAGCGCCCGGAAGAGCGCTGACCCAAAACGAAAAATGCCCGGGCGTAACCCGGGCATCGTGCAGGATGGTTTGAGGTGCGAGCGCAATCAGTGGCGGAAGTGGCGCATGCCGGTAAAGACCATGGCAACGCCATGTTCGTCGGCGGCGGCAATCACCTCTTCGTCGCGCATCGAGCCGCCCGGCTGGATGAGGGCGGTGGCACCGGCGGCAATCATCGACAAAAGACCATCGGCAAACGGCAGGAAGGCTTCGGAAGCAACGGCGGAGCCTTGCGTCATCGGTGCCGCCCAGCCCATCACCTTGGCGGCCTCTTCAGCCTTCAGGGCGGCGATACGGGCGGAATCGACGCGGCTCATCTGGCCGGCGCCAATGCCGGCGGTCTGGCCGTCCTTGGCATAGACCACGGCGTTCGACTTCACATGTTTTGCCACCTTGAAGGCAAACTTCATGTCGATCAGTTCCTGCTCGCTCGGCGCACGCTTGGTCACGACGCGCAGATCGAGATCTTCCACCATGCCATTGTCGCGGGTCTGAACGAGAAGCCCGCCGGAGACGGTCTTGGCGGTGAGGCCCCGCGAGCGCGGATCCGGCAGGCCGCCGGCCACGAGCAGGCGCAGGTTCGGCTTTTTCGCAATGATTGCCTTTGCTTCTTCCGAGGCATCCGGCGCGATGATGACTTCGGTAAACAGTTTTATGATCTGCTCTGCCGTTGCCGCATCCAGCATCTGGTTGAGTGCGATCACGCCGCCGAAGGCAGAGGTGCTGTCGCAGGCAAGCGCCCGGCCATAGGCATCGACGAGCGAGGACCCGATGGCCACGCCGCAGGGGTTTGCGTGCTTGATGATCGCGCAGGCAGCGCCCATCTCGGCCGGAAATTCGCTCACCAGCTCATAGGCGGCATCGGTGTCGTTGATATTGTTGTAGGAAAGCTGCTTGCCCTGGATAAGGGTTGCCGTGGAAACGCCGGGGCGCTTGTCGCCGGTCAGGTAAAAGCCGGCGGACTGGTGCGGGTTTTCGCCGTAGCGCATTTCCTGTGCGAGAATGCCGCCGACGGTGCGGTAGCGCGGCATCTCGATATCGAGCGCTTCGGCAAACCAGTTGGAAATCATCGTGTCATAGGCGGCCGTGCGGGAATAGGCACGGGCCGCAAGCTTCTGGCGGAAGGCGTAAGCCGTCTGGCCCTCGTCGACGCGCATCGCCTCGATCAGCTGCGGATAATCCTGCGGATCGGTGACGATGGTCACATAGGCATGGTTTTTGGCGGCGGCGCGGATCATCGCCGGGCCGCCGATATCGATGTTTTCCACCGTCGTCGGATAGTCGCCGCCGGCAGCCCGGACTTCTTCGAACGGATAAAGGTTGATGACGGCAAGATCGATCGCGCCGATCTTGTGCTCTTCCATCGCCTTCACATGCTCGGCATCGTCGCGGATGGCGAGAAGCCCGCCGTGAACGCCCGGATGCAGCGTCTTGACGCGGCCGTCCATGATTTCCGGAAAGCCGGTGACATCAGACACATCGGTAACATCAAGGCCGGCCTCGCGGATCGCCTTGAAGGTGCCGCCGGTCGACAGAAGCTTCACGCCGTGGTCTGCAAGCGCGCGGGCCAGCTCCACGATGCCGGTCTTGTCGGAGACCGACAGAAGCGCCGTGCGGATTGTCACTTTGTCGGGGGCGGGGATCATCTTGGAAACGACGGCCATCGGGGAACTCCGTGCTGGGTAACTTGGCCCCGTCTGCGGCGGGCGCCTCAATCCGGGCCGCGTTAGCACAGCTTGGCGCGGGAGGAAACGGCTGGCGGCCGCCTGACGCGCGCAGACGGTCGTTTTCGCTCAAACCTGCTGCTTCAGCATCCAGCGTAGGTCGCAGGTGTCCGGCAGAGAAAACTCGATGACCAGCTGATGGCTGCCCCGTATACCCGAGACATCGGCGAAGAACACGTCTTCCTCGATGGCGACCGTCTGGCCGGGCACGGAAAACAGCCAGGTTTCTCCATCGGGGGCTGCCATGCGGATCGTATCGGCCTGCAGCCTCTGCAGGAGGATGGCGGGATGCACGTGGAAGCGCAGCGTGCCCGGTACGGAACGACCGGCCTTGCCGCCCGCGCCCTCGGGCATGAAAAAGTGATCGTGCCCCTTGATCTTGTTGCCCTTCGCCGCAAGGCCGATTTCGCGCTGGTGGATATAACCGAAGTTTTTCAGATACCCATCATGGGAGGCCTTCACCCAGTCATTGCCATAGGCATCGTCCCAGCGCCGTGCCTCCACGGTCTCCAGCCCATCCATCATCATCGGCCCGAGGAAGCTTGAGGTGAGGATGCGCGCCGAGGAGGTTTCGCCAAGCGTTGCAGTGGAATGAGCCGCCGTCGAGCGCGACAGCAGACGAAAATCGCGGCCCGAAAATTTTGGCGCCCCGGCATTGACGATGAAACGGTTGCGCCCGGCCGACATCTCAAACGACAGGCAACCGGCATGAGCCGACCGCGACAGTTCCGGCGAGGTCGGCTTTCCCGCATCGATGAGAAGGGTTGTCTCTCCGGCGGTCAGGCGGTGATACTGGCTGTGGGGCAGGGCCTTGAACGGCTTTCCGCCGGTTTCGTCATAACGCAGCACCGACATCAGCTCGGTGGCGGGCGTGGCGCTTGCGCCATTAAACAGGGCAAGATCGCCGTCCTGGTGACGAAAGAAACGCAGCGCCGGAAAGATCCGGTCGATCGTCGGGATGAGCTTGCCCGGCACGTCCTGGCCAAGATTGATATAGGTCTGGCGCAGCGGCAAGAGGTCGAGCAGCAGTTCGAGTGCCGCACGCGGATTTCGCGAGGCGTGCCCGCCATCGGCAAGGATCTGGCGCTCAAGCTCCCGGTCGAGTTTGTGGCCTTCGCGGCGGATGGCCTTGTCTGTCGAGGGAATGGCAAGCGAGGCCATGGCCAGCGCGATATGGATGCGCAGCCGTGTTTCGCTGTCTCCAAGGCAGCCGGCCACCTTGCTGAGGTAACGGCGGTGGACGGCAAGGCTTTTCATGAAGCGCCGGTAAAAGCCGCTTTCAGCCCCCTGCAGCACGACCGGCGAATGACAGAGAAAGGCAATCATCCGTTCGGTTGCCACCTGCGGTTCCCAGGCAATGCCGGAGATTTTGCGGTTGTGCAGGTTCATCCAGGACGAGACGAGGTTGCGGGCGCGCGTGCGCGCCTGGGGCGTGCGGATCGCCCGCATATGCCGCAGGAAGGCGAAGGAATGCAGGCGATCGGCAAAGGCGCGCGAGGGAAGCTGCATCAGGAAAGGCGAGATGTCGCCGGCCTCCAGCAGCTTTCCAGCCAGCGCAAAGCGCCCTTCCATGATTTCCTCGGCCATATAGGGATCGATCGAGCGCAGGTCGGTGGGTGCCACCACCAGCCGGTCCGGCACGTCGAGCAGCACGCGGCAGCGCGCCATGCCAAGCGTGGTCATGCGTCGGCAGAGGCGCCTACGGGCCTCCGTCGTCCAGAGAGCAACATGGTGTCGGCGCTCTGCCATGAGCATCGTCAAATCCGGAAATCCCTGATGGACCCCTCCCGCCTGCCGCTTCTCCTGAAACGGCCGCAGTCCATTACAAGTCCCGAATGTGCGCGCTTATGGTGAATAAATCCTTACCCGCGCTGCAGAACGCAGGCGAAAAACCCGTCCATGCCACCGGCATGGCCTTCGCTCGGCAAGATCATGGCAGGCGTCGTGCGGAATTCGCCAAGCGGATTGATCGCATCTTCCAGCCCCGGCCAGTCCTCGCGCCGGATCGGCACGCGCTTGACGGAGGCATCGTCGCGCAGCAATTGCGCCACCAGCTGCTCGCCTTCGAGCGGATCGAGCGAGCAGTTGGAAAACACCACGAGCCCGCCCGGTTTTACCAGCGTCAGGGCATGGCGCAGCATGCGGCCCTGCAGTTCCGCCAGCTTTTCGATGTCCTTGGCATCCTTGGTCCAGAGCACGTCCGGGTGCCGGCGGGTGGTGCCGGTAGACGAGCAGGGGGCATCGAGCAGCACGCCATCCAGAAGCTCTTCCGGCTTGTAGTCGAAGAGGTTTGCCTGAACGATCTCGGCGGACAGATTGAGACGCGACAGGTTTTCGGTGAGACGCAGCGCCCGGTTGCCCGACATTTCGACCGCAATGACCTCCGCCCCGAGAGCGCAGAGCTGCGCCGTCTTGCCGCCGGGGGCAGCACAGAGATCGGCAATGCGCTTGCCCGAAATCGGGCCGAACAACTGGGCGGGAATGCTGGCTGCAGCATCCTGCACCCACCAGGCGCCATCCTCGAAACCATCGACAGCGGGAATCCCGCCGTCGAAAGCGGCAAGCCGCAGGCTGCCGGTCGGCAGCAGGCGGGCGTTGAGGCGCTCGGCCCAGGTTTTCGCGTCGGCCTTGACGGTGAGATCGATCGGCGCCGGTGTCAGTTGCGCCTCAGCAATGCGCCGTGCCTCGGCCTCGCCATAGGATTTGACCAGACGGGCATAAAACCAGCCGGGTACCGGCGAGATAGCCTCGCTTGCCGCCAGGATTTCGTCGCGCTCGCGCACCATGCGGCGCAAAAGAGCGTTCACCAGCTTGGCAAAACGCCGGTTGCGCGGATCGCGATGCGCCTGCTCGACGGCGAGGTCGACGGCGGCATGCGAGGGAATGTCGAGATAAAGGATCTGTGCGGCTGCCGTCGTCAGAACGTGCTGGAGCGCGCGCGCGCCCTCCGGCAGCGGCTTGTCGAGCATCATCGACAGGCTCTTTTCGATGCGCGGCAGATGGCGAAGCGTGGTGTTGAGAATAGCGCGCAGCAGCGAGCGGTCCGCATCGCTCAAGGCCCTGTAGGCCGGGTTGCCGTGGCCCGCATCCAGCATGCCATCGAGCGGCGTCTTCTTGTCGATGACGGCGGCGAGGATCTTGGAGGCGGCGATGCGCACATCAAGGCCCGGCTTGTCAGAAAACACCGGATGTCGTGGCGCTCCGTCTTCGCTCGGGCGTGGCGTGGAGGGCTTCTGTCGTTTCTTCTTGTTGTCGTCTGCCGTCAAGACCAGGGACCTTTGCGCGGTTCGTCATCGTTGCGGCGTGCCGGACCGGTTGTCGGTACGGAACGCGATGTGCGCGTGGGTCTAGCAGTCGTTGCAGGGCGCGTCGAGGTCATGGGCATGCTCGATGCCATGGAATGCAGGGCGGCGATGCGGTTTCCGGTGTCGGGATGGGTCGAAAACAGGTTGTCCATCCGCTCACCCGACAGGGGATTGATGATAAACATGTGGGCGGTTGCCGGATTGCGCTCGGCATCCTGGCTGCGGATCGTCTGGGCAGCGCCGGCGATCTTGCCGAGCGCAGAGGCAAGCCAGAGCGGATTGCCGCAGATTTCAGCACCGCGCTTGTCGGCCGAATATTCGCGCGTGCGGCTGATCGCCATCTGCACGAGCATGGCCGCAAGCGGTGCCACGATCATGGCGACGAGCACGCCGATGAAGCCGAGCGGATTGTTGTTCTCGCGGTTGCCGCCGAAAAAGAAGGCGAAATTGCCGAGCATGGAAATTGCACCGGCAAGCGTTGCCGTGATCGTCATGGTCAGCGTGTCGCGGTTCTGGATATGGGCAAGCTCATGCGCCATCACGCCCGCCACTTCCTCCGGCGAAAGCCGTTCCAGAAGGCCGGTGGAGGCTGCAACGGCGGCATTTTGCGGGTTGCGGCCGGTCGCAAAGGCGTTCGGCTGGGCATTGTCATAGATATAGACGCGTGGCATCGGAAGCCCCGCATTTTCCGAGAGATCGCGGATCATGTGATAGAATTCCGGCGCATTGTTCGCGTCAACCTCTTGCGCGCGATAGGCTGACAGCACCATCTTGTCGGAATTCCAGTAGGAGAACAGGTTCATGCTGGCAGCGACCACAAGCGCGATCATCATGCCGGCGCGGCCACCGATCAGGAAGCCGACGCCCATGAAGAGAGCCGTCATGAAGGCCAAAAGCATGGCGGTGCGGATCATGTTCATCGTCGGTTCTCCGAGGAATGGGATCGCGGCGCTTCATGCGCGCCGCATTTTATCGTAAAGGCGCATTGATCGTAGAGGAATGTGGTTATCCGGGGCGTGTTTTCAATATTCCCCGCAACGCAAGGACGTTTTGCCATGCAGATGCCGGACAACGACAACATCGAAACCGAAACCACGGCGGAGCCGGCTCCGAAGGTGCTTTCGCCCGCGGCACAGCGTGCGCTTCAGGAAGCCGAGGAACGCCGCGCCCGCGAAAAGCCGGTGGAGATGCCGGCAGAGCGTGGCGGGCGTGGCGGTGCCGATCCGGCTCGGTTCGGTGACTGGGAAATCAACGGGCGCGCCATCGATTTCTAAGGCGCTGCGACCGGTGCGGGTTCAGGAGTGCGCGACGATACGCGCCTCCGATGGGCGTTCGGCCGAGGCGTCGGGCTGAAGCTGTGGCCCGCCATCGCCCGGTTCGGCCATCTCTGCGGCCTCGTTGACGCGCAGCCAGCGTTGAAGGGCTGAAATGACCATGAGCCGGATGCTGGCCTTTCGAATGAGCGCGCGGGCCAAAGCCGTGCCCTGTCCGGCAAAGCCCATTTCGGCCATCACCTCGGACGGCCCGATGCGACGGGCGATCATGATCTTTTCAATGCGGGCAACCGTCAGCGGCAGCAGGTAGCGGCCGTTTGCGATCATTTCGTCGCCAATATCGGGCCTGTTCTGGAAGGTCTCACTGGGATGCGCGCCCTCCAGGTCGCCCCCTTTCCCGTAGACGCTAGCAAGAAACGTCCGGCGCTCGTCAGCAGTTGCTCTTTGCCAGTGCTTCTGGAGTTTTTCGAGCGCGCTGCGCTTGTGTTTCTTCGCCATGCCTATCCATTTCCGGCGCCTTGGCCCCTGCCGGGTCCCGGCGATTCGATCTGCCGTCATCCTCATGGCAGTCATGGGGCGAAAGCAAGGGTTGCGGCTGACCTCTGTGCGATAGGGGTCTGGTGTCCGGATCAGCCGGTCGTATCGGAGGGCAGCGGATCGAGCATGGCTCTCAACTCGTCCGGCTGGCGGATCCCGAACAGATACCAGTCGATCAGCGATCGCCCGATGGCATGGGCCTCGTCGCCGTCAACGGTGAGCCTCCGCTCTACGCAAACCTCTTCCAGCACGTTGCGGAGGATACGCAGATCCTTCGTTTCCAGCGTGTCATAGGAGGAAAACGGCATCTCGCCTCCATTGAATTTCCATGGCTCACAATAGGTGCGCTGATAGCGGCGGTCAAAGCAAAGCCTGCCTGGCAGAGATCCGGGAAGCTGCGGGTGTGGTCGCGCAGCCACGGTCAAACTGTCATAAAATGAACACCAGTATTTGTGGATCCTGTTTCGGGACCGATCTGTCGTTGCACTTCAAAGCAAGAGCCTGCGTCTAACCTGATCCAGTATCAAACTGTTAACGGTTTACTGCCTAACGTGGCGAAAATGTGCCTTGAACGGCATGAAACCTTTGCAGCATGACCATGTCTGCCGCCGATCTGCCGGCCGTCGATATGATATCGGAATCCAGAATGCCCCTAATTGCGATTCTCGATGACCAGGAAACCAACCGACGCATCTTCGAGAGGCTCGCATCCTCGATCGAAGATGCCGTGGTTATCCGCGTCTTTGCGGATCCGGAAAGCGCCATCGCCGCCTTTGAGGCGGGGCTGGTTCCGGATCTCATCGTCACCGATTTCAAGATGCCGGTCATGGACGGCGCCGGTTTCATTCGGGCGGTCCGCGCGCTGCACGGTTTTTCCGAAATCCCGGTGATTGTCATCACTGTTTATGAAGAGCGCAGCTTTCGCATGCGCGCGCTGGAGGCCGGCGCCACCGATTTCCTGCAAAGCCCCATTGATCATCAGGAATTCATCACGCGGGCACGCAACCTGCTGAAGCTGCGCAAGCAGCAACTGCTGCTGGAAAGCCGCGCCCGCTATCTGGCCGTCGAGCTTGCATCAAGCGAGCAATCGCGCCAGGCGGTGCTGCGCGATTCCAGCGAAAGGCTGGCGCAGGTCATCGATACGGTGCCGGCCATGGTCAGTGCCTGCGACCCGGAGGGCCGCATCCTCTTCGTCAACGCTTTCGTCGGCGAATTCATGGCGCGCGATCCGGCAAGCCTTGTCGGCAAGAGCAGCGACCTTCTGGTCGATGCGGAAATTGCCGGGCCGAACCGCATGCTGGATCGCAAGGTCATTCTGAGCGGCCAGCCCCTGCAAAGCTTCGAGCGCGAGATGACGAGTGCCATCGGCGACAGGCGGGTTTTCCTGACGACCAAGTCGCCGCTTCGCGACAGCAGCGAGACCATTGTCGGCGTCGTCACCAGCGCACTCGATATCACCGAGCGCAAGCGGGCCGAAGAACATCTGTTGCATGTGGCGCGCCACGATGCCCTGACCAACCTGCCCAACCGCAACTTCCTGCTGGATCGGTTGCGCCGGGAGGTTGCCCGTGCGCGCCGGGGCGATCGGTCTTTTGCCCTCCATTTCATCGATATCGACGAGTTCAAGAGCATCAACGAACTGCTCGGACACGATGCCGGGGACGAATTCCTGAAGGAAGTCTCCCGCCGCCTCCAGCATCTGGCAGGGCCGGACGATATGGTGGCGCGGTTTGGCGGCGATGAGTTTGCCATGCTGCAATCGATCGGCAGCGGCGATCCGGATGCCACTACCCGTGCCCGTCAGGTGATCGAGGCCCTGGGCCAGCCGTTCAGCAGCGAGGGGAAACGGTTTTCCTGTGGCGCAAGCATCGGCATTACCGCGCATCCGGTCGATGGAACCGATGTCAGCAAGCTTGTCAAGAATGCCGAACTTGCCATGTACCAGGCCAAGGAAAATGGCGGCAATCAGTTCCGTTTCTTCGAAACGAACATGGCCGAGCGCATGCGCAACAACGCCATTCTTGATGGCAAGCTGCGCACCGCAATCGATGAGGGTCAGTTCGTTATCTATTACCAGCCGCTGATTTCGGCCGTCACCGGCGCCGTGATGGGCGCTGAGGCACTGCTGCGCTGGCAGCATCCGGAACAAGGACTGGTGACGCCGGGCAGCTTCCTGCCGCGGGCGGAAGAAAACGGCCTGATCGTGCCCATCAACGAATGGGTTTTGACCGAGGCTTGCCGGGAGGCCCGCAACTGGCAGCGTCTGGGGCTTTCGGACCTGCGGATCAGCGTCAACCTGTCGCCGGTCCAGTTCCGTCGGATCAACGTGGCCGACCTCATCATGCGGTCGCTCGCTGCCGCCGACCTGGATCCCAGCTTTCTGGAGATCGAGATCACCGAGAACATCGTCATCGAGAACACCGCAAGCGTTGTATCCGCGTTGAAGCAGATCGGCGCCTCGGGGGTCGGTATTTCCATCGATGATTTCGGCACCGGCTATTCGTCTCTGAACTACATCAAGCAGTTTCCCATCGATCGCATCAAGATCGACCAGTGTTTCGTACGCAACATGGTGGAGGATCCGAGCGACCATGCCATCGTGCGCACGGTTGCCAATCTCGGTCACAGCCTTGGCCTCACCGTTGTTGCCGAAGGGGTCGAGACGGAGGCGCAGGCAACGCTGCTGAAGGTCGATGGTTGCGATGTCATGCAGGGTTATCTCTTCGGGCGCCCGATGCCGGCCGCGCAGTTCATCGATCTGGTGCGCGGGCAACAGAGCCTTGATCCGCAGGGGCTGGGGATCAGTGCATGAGGCAGGCCCTTCCCCTTGATCCGCGCCGGCTGTTTGGCCAGCCGCTCGCGGTCTCGCTGCGTCATTTGCGGGCAATGCTGCGGTCACGCCCGGATACCGAGCATGAGCTGACGACAAACCGCCTGATTCTCTCCTCCGGTATCATCATCTATCTGGTGCTTGCCCAGATCTTCGGGTCTGATGCCGCCTCTTCAGCCCTCGACGTCGCGGCCGCACCGGTGGTGTTGTTCGAGATTTTTGCCTTCGGCCTCTTTCTGCATATCCTGTTTTACCCGGGCGTCAGCCATTATCGCCGGGTCGCCGGCATCGTTGCGGATGTCGGGGCGTTTTCCTATGGGTTGCATGTCAGCGGCGAGGCGGGCGCTGCCCTGTTTCTCGTCTATTTCTGGGCCGTGCTCGGCAATGGTTTTCGTTTCGGCATCGTTTATCTGGCCATTGCGGCTGTGGCGGCCGTCACCGGTTTTCTGGCCGTGGTGCTGACCACACCTTATTGGCAGAACGAGATCAACCTCTCCATCGGCCTCATCGGCGCGCTGATCGTCATTCCCGCCTATACGGCAAAGCTCGTGCGCAAGCTCTCCGAGGCAAAGCGCGAGGCGGAAGAGGCAAGCCGTGCCAAAAGCCTGTTTCTGGCCAGCATGAGCCACGAACTGCGCACGCCCCTCAACGCCATCATCGGCCTCAGCGATCTCCTGATGGGCATGGCGCTGAAGAGTGAGCACAAGGATATGGTGCGCACCATCAGCCGCTCGGGCCGCTCGCTCCTGTCGCTGATCGAAGCCCTTCTTGATCTCTCCCGCATCGAGGCGGGTCAGGTGAAGATCCTGCCGGAAAAGGTAGACCTGCCGCGCCTGTTGCAGGACGTGAAGGCCATGGCGGGCGTGGCAGCCCATGCAAAGGGCCTCAGGCTTTCCCTGCATGTCGGCGCCAACACACCGCAATTTGTGCTGGCCGACCGCCGGCATCTGGAGGAAATCCTCCTCAACCTTGCCAGCAATGCCGTCAAGTTCACCGAAAGCGGCCATATCCGGATCGAGGTGGACTATAAGTCCACCGCGGATGGCGCAGGCCTGCATGTTGAGGTCGCCGATACCGGGATCGGGATTGATCCCTCGGCCCATGGGCGCATCTTCGAACGCTTTACCCAGGCGGATGGCACGATCATGGACCGCTTCGGCGGCACCGGGCTTGGGCTTGCCATCGTGCGCCAACTGGTCCGCGCGATGGGCGGCGAAATCGGGGTTGTCAGCGCACCGGGCGAGGGCAGTTCCTTCTTCTTTCATCTGCCGGTCGAGGCGGTATTCGAAAAACAGGCAGAGATCAGTCTGCCGGCCTTTGTTTATCTCGGGTTGAGTCCGCTGTCGGCCGGGGCCTATCAGGAGGCGCGGCGGGTTTCGACCGTCGAAGCGGCGGTGGTGGCTGTGCGGACACTGCAGGGCGAAGGGGTGAGGCGACCGCTTGTGCTGGTCGATTCGCAGATCCGCGATCCCTCGCCGGCGCGCGTGGCGCGGCTGCTGCTCGATGCCTTCCCGCTCGACGACGCCCCGCTTCTGGTTCTTGTCAAGCGCCAGCCGGGAGAGGTGCGCCTGACGCCCGTCATGCGCCACCTGTTTTTCTCCGTCGTCGCGCCCGACGAGCCGAACAACCTGTCCCTTCTATTGGCCATGACCAAGGAAAGCGCCGACAGGCAGGCCGAGATGCAGGTGCCGGTGCGTACCGGGCGGCGTTTCAGGCTGCTGATTGCCGACGACAACAAGACCAACCAGATGGTGCTGGGCAAGATCCTGGAAACCAGCGGCCACCATTACGAAGTGGTGGAAAACGGCGAGGCAGCCGTCGAGCGCATGCTGAAGGGCGATCTCGACCTCGTGCTGATGGATCTCAACATGCCGGTGATGAACGGTATCGAGGCAGTGAAATTTTATCGTTTCGCAGCGCTTGGCATGAAGGAAATCCCGGTCGTTGCCGTCACCGCCGATGCCACGGACGAGGCGCGCGAGCGCTGCCTTGCAGCCGGCATGGCGGAATGCCTGACAAAGCCCGTCGAACCAAGGCGTCTCCTCGAAACCATTGCGGCGATCATCGGCGACACCATGCCCGAGCTGGTTGCCGAAGTGGTGGACGCGCCTGTCGCTTCGCCTGTCGCGGCTGACCGTCCGATCATCGATGCGGCCACCTGCGAGGCGCTGGAGCAGTTGGGTGGCACGGAATTCGTCGATCAGTTGCTGGAACAGTTCGTCAGCGATTCCGCCGATGCTCTGAGCGAGCTTGCGCATGCGGTTGCGGAGGAAAACGTCCAGAGCTTTCGCAACTGCGCCCATGCCCTGCGCAGTGCCGCTGCCAATGTCGGGGCGGCACGCATCTACCAGCTCTGCCTGGAATGGCGCGAGATCAACGATCCGGAGCTTAGCCACCGCGGCGAAATCCACCTCAACCTGCTCAACAGTGAGTTTCAGCGGTTTCAGCGGGAAGTGCAATCGCGCCTTGCTTCGTAATACGTCCCGTTAACCGAGGCTCGCCTCGATGCGCTTGGTCTGGGCGCCGCGTAGCCGGTCGATCTTGCGCAGATCCGCATCTTCAAGCGCCATGGCGGCATCCACCCAGAGATCGACCACATCGATCAACTCCTGATGGGTGAGCGGATTTACCCGGCGGCGCACATCGCGCATGGTGCGCTGGATGGCGTGCTTGCGGCTGTTGCGGGCGATGTATTCGCGAACGCCCTCTTCGCCCTTGCCATCCTCCACCACCATGTCGACGAGACCCATCTCGAAGAGATCGTCGGCGGTATAGATCTGGCCGCCCATGATCATCTTCGTCGCGCGTGTCGGGTCGAGGCGCCGTGACAGGAAGCTGTAGGCGCCCATGCCGGGGAAGAGGTTGAACAGGATTTCCGGCAGGCCGAACTTCGCCTTGCGCTCTGCAATGATGATGTCGGAGGCAAGCGCTGCCTCGAAGCCGCCGCCGAGCGCATCGCCCTGCACCAGCGAAATCAGGAAGATCGGCAGATCGAGGCTCTGCGAAGAGGAATAGACGAGATCGACGCCATCGAGT
>JAIXTO010000024.1 GCA_027483885.1 Rhizobiaceae bacterium | reverse complement strand
CGCCGTGCAGCAGGGCAAGGCCCGCGGCATGGTCGCCAACACGATGACGACGACCAAGTTCGTCAACGAGTCGCAGACCAAGGGCAAGAAAATGCGGATGATCCAGGATCCGATGCTGTTCCAGCCGATCGGCATCGGCATGGCCAAGGATCAGCCAGCGCTGACCGCCAAGATCAACGAAGTGCTGCGCACGCTCGATACATCAGGAGAGCTCGGCAAGATCTGGGACAAGTGGCTCGGCCCGGATACCGAATACAAGATCGTGCGCAACGACAAGGTCGTTCCGCTGAGCGAACTGAAGTTTGACCCGATCCCCTGATTTGGCTTTAAAACTGCGTTGGCCAGACGCCGGTAAAGGCAAGGGCAATTTTCCAGATAGCCCCGAACTGCCGGCAAAACCCTGGTCGCGCATGCTACGTGGAAACTATTCTGAGGCTCCGGTGTGACCGGGGCCTCTTTCTATGCACCGCCCCGGCTTGGCCGGAGACGACAACTCGTGAGAAGCAGGGTCTATGACACGCAAGACGACGAACAAATTTTCTCCTGAAGTTTGTAGCCATGCCGTTCGGATGGAAAGCCTGTTGCTCCAGCGGATAGTCACACATCGGACGCGTAGTGGAGAAAATCGCTGCGAGTCGGGCGTTTTGCGCCAACCCGACATCGCAGGACGCCTGTCAAAAGCCTCGGTCTCGTGATAAGTCACGCCGTCCTGCATGACCCGCATTCGCGCCATGTCGCCGGATACTGCCTTCCTTGCGTTTGCGAGAGTTGATAGAGCCCATGGCGTATCGCTCATTTGGTCCATGGCAATTCGGGTTGGTATATTGTGGCGAGTACAGCTCGAAAACGAGCGGAATTGGCACAGAACGAGCGTGAACAAGACGGAGAAGAAGTGTGCCCCAAGTGCCTGACGAAATAGAACAAAATTCATATTTCAAGGCTCCTGTCTTTGCCGTCGCCCCCATGATCGACTGGACGGATCGGCATTGTCGGTTCTTTCATCGGCAGCTTTCTGGTCGGGCTGTGCTGTATACCGAGATGGTGGTGGCGGATGCTATCATTCATGGGCCGCGCGAGAGGCTTTTGGGGCATGATGCGGTGGAGCATCCTGTCGTGTTGCAGCTTGGGGGATCGAGCCCGCAGAAGCTTTCCGAAGCGGTGAAGATCGCGGCGGATTTTGGCTATGACGAGATCAACCTCAATGTCGGCTGCCCCTCGGACCGGGTGCAGAGCGGCACGTTTGGGGCCTGCCTGATGAAGACGCCGGAGCTGGTGGCGGAGTGTGTTTCGGCGATGAAGGCCGTCTCGAGCGTGCCGGTGACGGTGAAGTGCCGCATTGGCGTGGATGACCAGCAGCCGGAAGAGGTGTTGCCGGCCTTTGTTGCTGAGATGGCGGATGCCGGCGCTGATGCGGTGTGGATCCATGCGCGAAAAGCCTGGCTGCAGGGGCTTTCGCCGAAGGAGAACCGCGATATTCCGCCGCTCGATTATGATCTGGTGCATGCGGTCAAACGGGATTTTCCAAATCTTTTCATCGGGATAAACGGTGGAATTGCGGATCTGAATCAAGCGCTTCACCATTTGAATCATGTTGATGGCGTGATGCTGGGGCGGGCGGCCTATCAGAATGCCGGGCTGCTGACCGGCGTGGACCATGCGATCTATGGTGCGCCGCAGCGGGAGTTTGACTGGCAGGCGCTGTGCGAAACGATGATGGCCTATGGCGAGCGCGTGATGGCCTCCGGCGGGCGGCTGAACCATGTGACGCGCCATATGGTCGGCCTGTTCCAGGGTTTTGCCGGGGCGCGGCGGTATCGCCAGATCCTCTCCTCGGAAGCGACAAAACCCGGCATCGATCCGGAGCTGATCGCGCGGGCCTTTGCCGCCGTGGATATTGCCGGCGGCCCGACGCGGGTGACGGACAGTGCCGCGCGCGCCGACATGGCCGAGAGTGCCTGATCAGGGCCGGGGGCTGATCTCCGCATGGGTTTGCGCTCCCGTCTCCGTCGTGATTTTTGTCAGATAGCGGTGAAGCCGACGCCAGAAGCGGTTCGGCAGAAGCGAGCGAATGACGGCGGCGGCCGCCACCATCTGATCGGGATCGGCGTGTTTCGCCCAGTCGGCGGGCAGCGTGGGCTGGGCGAAACCGGCGAACATGTTTGAGCACAGCCTGACGAAGCAATCGGAATAGGTTTTGTTGCAGGTGACGCTCCTGCCGACGCAGACGGGCAGCCCGTCATCGATCATGGCGCCGCAGCAGCGGCCCGCGCGGCGGCAGGCCCGCAGCTTGCAACAGAACTGCGGGTGGCCGAGCCCCTCGGCCACCCGGCGGAGATAGGTCTCCTGGGTAAAAAGCTGCTCAGCCATGGTTCTTCCCCTGTTTTTCGCGCAGGCCAAAGACCCGCGCGGCCGCATCGGCCCGTGGTGAAATTTTTGGACATCATCAAACCGGTCGGGCCGCTGAGAGCTGCCGCATAAGGTTTGAAATAAATGACACCTCTCAGCGTCCCGTTCGGCGGTTTATGCTCGCGATTGGGGCCTCTCTGCCTGAACCGAAGGCCAACACCTTTGCCGCCGCCCGCGCCGAAAATTTCCCTGATGGGAAAGATCCGGACGGATCACGGGCGGCCGATGCCCGCCTGCGGTTCCCCTGTGTGCCGCACAGACACGCCCGGCGCGCTTGCTGGAATGAAAACGGCCAAAAACATCCGATGTCCCGCCATTTCCCCCGTGTCGCCGGAGGGAGACCAATTTCCGCGAACCCTTTTCGGAAAGACCTGCGTCGTCTCTTTCCGCCAAGCGCCGGCCCCGCATCGCCGGCACGCCTGCCGGTGTATCCGCTGCGGGACGAGAGGATTATAGGGGCACGGGCAGGGGGTGGGGAAAATGCGGGGGGAGATTTTTTTGGGGGGGAGGGGCGCCAGTTGTCGGGCGTTGCGGCCGAGGTTCACCCCTCTGGTCGGACGGTCTGCGGGGCAGAGCCACCGGTATCTACCCGTCCTGCAGACCCTGCCACAGGTGGTGGATTGTCGGGGGATGACGTGTTCGTCGCTTGTGATCATCGACGCAGGTGATGAGGTTTCTGCGGAGGGGGCTCGGCAGGGCTGAGCGCGGATATTTCCGCTCTATCCAATTTACTTCAATCATTCCCCCCCCCCCTGCCTAGACAACCTATGCGGAGAATATAAAGTGATTTTGGTTGCAAACACCTACCGGTGAACTTGGCCCAATGAAAGAGATATTACATGCCCACATACCCCGGATTTCATCCAGATCTGAAGTTGGAATCATATCCATCAAATATTCAAGCTGCGATATGGAAGATTGGGGAGAAATTTTATGTCACGAAATCGTTCAGCCCAATAGAAATCGGTAATAGCAAGTACTGGGCGGTTCTAATTAGGCCTACAGACGAGTTTTCCGTTTACATCAATACAGATCGAGAAGTTCTTGTTTTGTTTTCGGATTATCGGACATTCGAAATTAGAACTCTGGAAGCGTTTGAAGAGTTTTATTCTCTGTTGGAGTCAAAAAGAATTGACAAAAGTTTGCGGTTTTTAATTAGCGCCGACGATAGGATAGAGCAGTCCATTCGGCATTATTTAAATCAAAATCCCGAATATCCTATAATAATACCCGCAACTTTTGCAAATATATTTGAGGATAAGAGTGATCCTTTCTTGAAGGCAATAAGAAGAAATTATCTTCTTAGAGATCTTTTTGCCTACCAAAATCCTCTGCGTGAAGAAACATTTTTCTTTGGCAGGCAAGAAATAGTGAACTCTGTACTGGATATGGCAAAATCTGGTCAAAATTCAGGATTGTTTGGACTCCGAAAGAGCGGTAAAACTTCCGCGATTTACGCAGTACAGCGTAAGGCTCGCGGTTTTTCATTGAATGTTGTTCTAGTGGATTGCCAGAACCCGGCCGTTCACGCCAGGAGATATGGTTCTTTACTTGCTCATATAATAAATGAGATCCGTAGAACCGTTGGCATGAAAAAAATCACAGTTGAGCTTGGGGATGATCCTGTAACTGTTTCAGAGAAATTCTTTGAGCAAATGAGCAATATTCTTTCTTCATCCAAGAATAATATACTAGTAATATTTGATGAAATTGAAAACATATCTCCCAATACATCTGCGTCTTCTCACTGGAGATCGGACTCGGATACGCTTTATTTTTGGCAGATTATACGATCATATATCCAGTCAAAGGCCAATGGCAGGATATCTATAAGTATTTTTGGAACAAATCCATATATAATTGAGACTGCGAAGATATTTGATGTAGCAAATCCAATTTACTTGTATGCGCAAAAAAGATTTATTCCGAATTTAAGCTTTGATGAAACGCGAGATATGATGGCGCGCCTCGGCTACTTCATGGGGCTGGAATTCCCCCCAGAAGTGGTAGCGGATCTGCAGCAGGAGTTTGGTGGGCATCCCTTCTTCACAAGACAAGTTTGTAGTAAAATACATCATTTAGCGTCCAATGACCGCCCCGTGAAGGTGTCACAAAAATTACTCGAAGAAGCAAAATCTGACTTCGAGGGAGAACTTGAGAGATATCTTCGGGATACAATTGAGCATCTTAAGGAGAACTATAACAGTGAATATTGCGTTCTACAGTCAGTTGTTGAAGGAAATTACAAGGAGCTGAATGAATACGGCAACGAAGCACCCGACCTCATTGATCATTTAATAGGGTATGGCATCATTGAAAGATCCGGTCAGGATTTTGACATTAGATTTCAGGCTGTTAAGAAGATTCTGGCTCGCCTAATTTTCTCCGATTTCGAAACTCGATGGGCTGAAATTTCGCGAAGGCGCAATGTTTTGGAAACAAATATACGGACTGCTCTTTTCCACTGGAGTCGTTCTGTGAAAGGTCCAGATTGGAATGAACTGGTTCAGCGTTCTTTGACGAAAGCACGTCTTCAAAATTTAATCAATTTTGAACCGAGTTTTCTGTTCTCCAGTAAGGATAGCCCCCTTTATCTCACAGATTTAATGGGTTTTTTGCGTGATGAAACCGTTCTTCCGTACGTTAATGAAAATCGCTCCCGAATCTCTCGATATTTGGATGTTGTAAATAAGTTGCGCAAAGATGCGCATGCAAACTCTGTGTCAGATGGTGAACTTATTGCGGTACGGGAAGCATTTGATTATTTAGAAGGTGAATTTTCTCCGCCCTGACCCCAGCCGCCTAATCCGGCTGCCGCCACCTTCTCCCCGTCGGGACGGGGAGAAGGGCGATGGGGTTAGCGTCCCGGCCGCCCCGTTTTTCCCTTGGTCCGCGACTTGCGTTTCTGATCACCTGCATCCTCGTAACTGCCGGCGCCGACCTTGCCGCGGACGATGGGGCGGGGGTCGGGGGCGCGGTCGGGCTGGCCTTCGAGGAGGGGTGAAAAGCGTTTGGCAGACGCGTCGGACGGTTTTTCCGGGAGTTTGCCGATCACGGGTTTTTCGGTGCGGCCGACGGTCATTTCATCCAGCGTGTTCTTGCGGAACAGCGGTTTTGTGGCGTCGGTGCCGGGGCCCATGTCGTCGAGGCTGGGTTTGGCGAAGTAGGAGGTGCCATTGCCTTCCTCCGCCGGGGCGGAATTCCCCTCCCCAACCCTCCCCACAGGGGGGAGGGAGCCGGTCGCATCCGCCGCACCCTTGTTCTTTCTGTCGCCTTCGGAGGCGCTGTGCCTGCTTTTCCCCTCCGGTTTTCCGCTTGCCCGCGGTCCTTCGGCGCGGGTTGCCTCCTGCCTTGCCATGGGATCATCCATGGAGGCGAGTTCGACGGCTTTGAGGCGCTTGATTTCGTCGCGCAGGCGGGCGGCTTTTTCGAAATCGAGGTCGGCTGCGGCATCGCGCATGCTTTTTTCGAGCGCGTTGAGGTGGCTCTGCAGGTTGTTGCCGACGAGGTGACCGCCATCGGCAAAACCCTTGCCGCCGCCCTGGACATTGGCGCCTGAGATATCGGCGCGCACGTGGTCGCGCTCGTAGACGCTGTCCAAAATGTCGGAAATGCGGGCCTTTACCGATTCCGGGGTGATGCCGTGTTCGGTGTTATAGGCCACCTGCTTTTCGCGGCGGCGCGCGGTTTCATCCATGGCGCGTTGCATGGAGCCGGTGATCTTGTCGGCGTAGAGGATGACCTTGCCATCGACGTTTCGCGCCGCGCGGCCAATGGTCTGGACGAGCGAGGTTTCCGAGCGCAAAAAACCTTCCTTGTCGGCATCGAGAATGGCGACGAAACCGCATTCGGGAATGTCGAGGCCTTCGCGCAAGAGGTTGATGCCGACGAGCACGTCAAAGGCGCCGAGGCGGAGATCGCGGATGATCTCGATACGCTCCAGCGTGTCGATGTCCGAGTGCATGTAGCGCACGCGAACGCCCTGTTCGTGGAGATATTCGGTGAGATCCTCGGCCATGCGCTTGGTGAGCACGGTGCAGAGCGTGCGATAGCCTTTGAGCGCGGTTTCGCGGATTTCGCCCAAGACGTCATCCACCTGGGAGCGGGCGGAGCGCACTTCCACCGGGGGATCGATGAGGCCCGTGGGGCGGATGACCTGTTCGGCAAAGACGCCGCCGGACTGTTCCATCTCCCAGTTGCCGGGCGTGGCGGAGACGGCGACCGTCGGCGGGCGCATGGCATCCCATTCCTCGAAGCGCAGGGGGCGGTTGTCCATGCAGGACGGCAGGCGAAAGCCGTATTCGGCAAGCGTTGCCTTGCGGCGAAAGTCGCCGCGATACATGCCGCCGATCTGGGAGACGGAGACGTGGCTCTCATCGATGAAGAGGAGGGCGTTATCGGGAATGTATTCAAACAGCGTCGGCGGCGGCTCGCCGGGGCGACGGCCGGTGAGATAGCGCGAATAGTTTTCGATGCCGGCGCAGGAGCCGGTGGCCTCCATCATCTCGATATCATAGCGGGTGCGCTGTTCCAGACGCTGGGCTTCCAGCAGGCGGCCGCCTTTTTCGAGTTCAGCGAGGCGCAGCTTCAGCTCTTCCTTGATGGATTTGATCGCGCCGTTGAGGGTGGGGCGGGGGGTGACATAGTGCGAATTGGCGTAGATTTTCACCGATTTGAGATCGCCGGTCTTGTGGCCGGTCAGCGGATCGAACTCGGTGATGCTGTCGATCTCATCGCCGAACAGCGAAATGCGCCAGGCGGCATCTTCCAGGTGGGCGGGAAAGATCTCGATCGTATCGCCACGGACGCGAAAAGAGCCGCGGACGAAATTGATGTCCTGGCGCTTGTATTGCTGGGCGACGAGATCGGCGAGCAGCTGGCGCTGGTCGATGCGGTCTCCCAACTCCATCTGGAAGGTCATGGCGGTGTAGGTTTCGACCGAGCCGATACCGTAGATGCAGGAGACGGAGGCGATGATGATGCAATCGTCACGCTCCAGAATGGCGCGGGTGGCGGCGTGGCGCATGCGGTCGATCTGTTCGTTGATCGAGCTTTCCTTCTCGATGAACGTGTCGGAGCGCGGCACATAGGCTTCCGGCTGGTAATAATCGTAGTAGGAGACGAAATATTCCACCGCATTGTCGGGGAAAAAGTTCTTGAACTCCGAATAGAGCTGGGCAGCCAGCGTCTTGTTCGGCGCAAGGATGACGGCCGGGCGCTGCGTGGCCTCGATGACCTTCGCCATCGTAAACGTCTTGCCGGAGCCGGTGACGCCGAGCAGGACCTGGGAGCGTTCGCCGGAATTGATGCCCTCGACGAGATCTCGGATCGCCGTCGGCTGGTCGCCGGCGGGCTCGTAATCGGAGGCCATGCGGATGGGGATGCCGCCCTCGGATTTTTGCGGGCGCGAGGGACGGTGCGGCGTCCACATCTTGCCGTCCTTGAACAGCGGATTGCCGCTTTCGATCAGTTTTGACAAGGCATCGACGGTGGCAGTCACCGCGCCGGGGGCGAGCGACTCAGCGTCTTCCAGCGAAATATCCATGCCGGCGACCGGATTGAGGCCGGCAGCGGCGCGTGTCTTCGGATCGGAGGAGGCACCGATGGAGACGCCGCGCGACGTTTTTTGCGAGGTGGTATTTTTCGCGGTGGTCGGTTTTGCCGCCTGTTTGATCGCTTCCTCGCGGGCGGCGATCTCGATCTTCTTGCGGTGTTTGCCCGCCTTGGAGGCGATCTCGCGCTGCGTCTCGATGCCGGAGATTTCGGCTTCGGCTTCCAGCTGTTTCACCCAGTCGCTGACCGAGCCTTCGAGAGGCGCGCCTTCGAAGCCTGCCTGGGGTCCCTCCTCGAAACCGGAGGTTTTGGCCGGATGAGAAGTCTGGGATACGGATTTTTTCGGAGCTTTCGACATGCCCGGAATATGGAGGGAGTCCTCTGGAAATGGAAGGGTGCAGCGAAACAAATTGGGAACGGATTTGACGAAAAGGTGAGGTCATCCTGGCGCAAGATGGATGTGGCCATATCCGCCTATTCGAAAAACAACGGGCGCCCGGGGCGGCGCCTTTGCAAAAGGGAAGTCTTCATGGATACGGTCGAGCAGCGCCAGCGCCTGAAGGAAAGCATGCCGCAGACAGTGCTCGGGCTTCATCATACGGAAAACTGCCGGCTGCTGCCCAACCGCAGCGAAATGCTGCAGCGCCTGCCGCGCGGCGGCGTGGCGGCCGAGATCGGTGCGGCCTACGGCGATTTCACCGCCGAAATCCTCACGCTCAACCATCCGGCTCATCTGCATCTAATCGACGCCTGGGACACTGACCGTTACCGCATCGGGCTTGAGCAGATCCGCGAAAAGTTTGCTCAGCGCATCGAAAAGGGTCAGTTGCAGATCCACCAGGGCCTGTCGACCGTGAAGCTCAAGGAGTTTCCCGACCAGTTTTTCGACTGGGTCTATATCGACACCAACCACACCTTCCACACCACGTGGGAAGAACTAGTGCTCAGCCATCACAAGGTGAAGAAGGAGGGGCGCATTTGCGGCCATGATTTCTGCACCGGAAACATCATCACGCCCGTCGTCTACGGTGTCGTCGAGGCCGTCACGAAATTCTGCCAGGATGCGGGCTGGCAGTTCGAATACCTGACCATGGAATCGCATGGGCATTTTTCCTTCTGCCTGCGTCGCCTCTGATCCCTGATCGGCAGTCATCAACAATTCGTGCGGCCAAAGGCGTTGGCCTTGGCCGTCGCTTGCTCTACAGACGGGATATTGTGGTGCGCGGCAACCTTGCTGCGGACCGGTTCGCTGCTCTGGAGGCTGATCTCACATGTTGTCTCTCGAAAAGCGGCAGGCGCTGAAAAAGAGCATGCCGCGCACCATGCTGTCGCTGCACCACACGGAAAACTGCCGGCTGCTTCCCAACCGCACCGAGCTTTTGCACCGCCTGCCGCATGGCGGCGTGGCCGCGGAAATCGGCGTGGCCTTCGGGGATTATACGCGCGAGATCATGGCGTATAACAAGCCGCGCCAGCTGCATCTCATCGATGCCTGGGACCTCAGCCGCTATAACGAGGGTTATGAGACCGTGCGCTCGGCTTTCGCCGAGGAGATCGCGGCAGAGCGTGTCCAGCTTCATGTCGGCGGCTCCACCGACATGCTGCCGGGCTTTGCCGATGGCAGTTTCGACTGGGTGTATGTCGATACCGATCATTCCTATGAAAACACCTGGAACGAGCTGGTGCTGTGCAACGACAAGGTGAAGCCGGACGGGCGCATCTGCGGCCATGATTTCTGCACCGGTAATGTCATCAAGCCGGTGGTTTATGGGGTGGTGCAGGCGGTCAACCGGTTTTGCGTCGAGTATGACTGGCAGTTCGAGTTCATGACCGTGGAGCCGGACGCGCATTTTTCCTACTGCCTGAAGCGGCTTTGAGCGAAAAAGCCGGCCGTTTCCATCGGTGAGGGTGGAACCGCAACCGCGCGGTTGCGTTTTCTGTCCCGGAAAAGACCGCATTCTCAGGCCGCTTCCGTCACAATCCTGCGTCATGATCCGTGGGTTGCAAAGGGTGATCTCATGGCTCCTCCACCATCCAGCCTCGAAACGACCGGCCTTTCCGCCGCAACGCTGGCGGCGCGCCGTTATGGCTACGGGCTAAAGCCTGGCGAGGCGCCGGCCGCCGATGTGGCGGCGCTGATGCTGCAGCTGAAGCGCGGCAGTGCGGCAAAACCGCGTTTTCCGCGCGACGGCATTACCGGCCGGCGCGAGACGATTGGCCGGCTTTTGACGGTCCGCGCCGTGGAGGCAAAGGCGGCGCTCGACGGTCGCCCCAACCCCGGCCTTCGCCGCGAGACGCAGCGCGAGGCGGAACGGTTTTTCATCCGCGACGTGCTGGCGCGCATTGGCCAGGCGGTTGCCTCCGAAAACGGCTTTTTCGAACGGCTGGCGAGCTTCTGGATCGACCATTTTTCGGTGAGCGCCCGCAAGGCCTATGAGATGCGCATGATCGTGCCGCTGTTCGAGGCCGAAGCCATCCGGCCGAATCTGGCCGGGTCTTTTACCGGCCTCTTGCGCGCCGCCATGCTGCATCCGGCCATGCTGATCTATCTCGATCCCGAACAGCCGGGCGGGCCGATGCCGACAGCGCTTCTGCGCACCGGCAAGGGGCTGAACGAGGCGCTGGCCCGCGAACTCCTGGAACTGCACACGTTGGGCACCGGTTACACGCCCGACGACGTGCGGGGCGCATCCCTTATTCTCGCCGGCCTTTCGCTGGACAGCCGCTCGCTGGAAGTGGCCTACCAGCCGCCGCCAGCCGAACCGGGCACGCTTGCGCTGCTCGGCAAGACCTATGGCGCGGACGGACGCAGCGGCAGCGACCACCTGAACATGCTGGAGGATCTCGCGGCCCGGCCGGAAACCGCGCGCAACATCTGCGCCAAGCTGGTGCGCCATTTCATTGCCGATCAGCCGCCGCAGGAAATCGTTGATCAGATGGTGGCGGCGTGGAGCGAAAGCGGCGGCAACCTTACGGCCGTCTACCGCGCCATGCTGGAGCATCCACGTGCCTGGTCGGGAGAGACCGGCAAGGTCATTCCGCCGTTCGATTTTGTCGTCTCGGGCCTGCGCGCCTTCGAGCAGAAGGGTGATGAATTTTCGACGCTGGCCAAGGCTGCCGAGCTTGACGATACGGCGGAGGCGAGCGGGACGCCAGCCAAGGGGCCGGCCCTGCAGCAGCCGGCGGTGGCGCGCGCACTGACATTCCAGGCGCTTTCCCGTTTGGGGCAGCCGGTCTGGCAGCCGCCAAGCCCTGCGGGCTTTCCTGATGACGTGGAGGCTTGGCTTTCCGCCCGCCAGCTGTCCGAACGGCTGGCCTGGGCACGGCTTGCCGCGCGCACGCTGGGCCGCGATCTCGACCCGCCGACGTTCCTTTCCGCAACGCTTGCCGATGCCGCGCGCGACAGAACGCGCCAGGTGGTGGCGGAGGCGCCGACCAAGGTGCATGGCGTGGCGATGGTGCTGGCTTCGCCGGAATTCAACAGGAGATGAGCATGGCCGGATCGGTTTTTTCCCAGCTGTCACGCCGCGGCTTTCTTCTGTCTGCGGGCAGTGTTGCCGCGCTGCCGCTGATGCCGAACCTGTCGCTG
>JAIXTO010000098.1 GCA_027483885.1 Rhizobiaceae bacterium | reverse complement strand
CGATCAGCGGCGGCGAGGTTCTGATCGGCGATCGCGTCGTCAACAAGCTTGCCCCGCGCGAGCGTGACATCGCCATGGTCTTCCAGGACTACGCGCTTTATCCGCATATGACGGTCGCTAAAAACATGGGTTTTGCGCTGAAGCTGCAAGGGCTTGGCGCCGACGAGATCAAGGAGAGGGTGGCGCGCGCTGCCACCATTCTCGATCTCGGCCCTTATCTTGCGCGCAAGCCGGCAGCGCTATCCGGCGGTCAGCGCCAGCGTGTCGCCATGGGGCGCGCCATCGTGCGGGCGCCAAAGGTCTTTCTCTTCGATGAGCCGCTGTCCAACCTTGATGCCAAGCTGCGTGTGCAGATGCGCTCGGAAATTCGTGACCTGCAAAAGCGGCTGGACACCACCACCATCTACGTCACCCATGATCAGGTGGAGGCGATGACCATGGCCGACAAGATCGTGGTTCTCCAGCAGGGGCAGGTGGAGCAGATCGGCCGGCCACTCGACCTTTACCGCGAGCCGGCCAATCTGTTTGTCGCAACCTTCATCGGTTCGCCGCAGATGAACCTCATCACCGGGCCGGTTGCCGACCGCGCCAATGCGGCCACCATCGGCGTGCGGCCGGAACATCTCATCGTCGGATCGGATGGTGAGGGATGGAGCGGGCAGGTGCTTTCGGCCGAATATCTCGGCAGCGACACCTATCTCAGCGTGGAAACCGAGGAAGCAGGGCGTCTGCAGGTCCGCACCGATGGCAGCTTTGCCCCGAAGCAAGGCGATACCATCCGCCTTGCGCCGGCCCCGGGACACCTGCATCGGTTTGATGCCCAAGGCCGTGCCATCAGCCATGGATCGTGAGCTAGGCCGCGTTCTGCAGGAGCTAAAGCAGGTCTGAGGATATCCGGCGTTTCGTCCGCAGCCATGGGGCAATGAACGCGGCCAGCGTTGCGATGATGGCGAGACTGCACAGTATGGCCTTTGAAACAGGTTCCATCGTGCCCTCGATCAAAAGCGCGTGGACTGCACCTGCAAGCACAACAAGGCCGGCAAGGACCGTATGGCTGAAGCGCCACACACGGGGTGGAAGGCGACGCCGCAGCACCGCCAGGAGCGCTGCTGCAAATACGGCCCACATGGCGCCGACCCCCCAGATTGAAAACGGCGTCGGAGAGCGAAACAAGAGAGCGTCGATGACATCTGGAGGGCTGGTGGCCCACAGGCCGGCAACATGGATAACAACGGCTGCAACAAGGAGGGCCCCCGTTGCGCGGTGGAGGCGGCGGCCGCGTGTCAAACGCAGGCCGGGCAGCCAGCCGCGAACCAGCAAGGGTTGCACGAGGGCAAGGCAGAGCGCCAGGATGCCTGCAAAGCCGGCGACAATATAGAAGGGGTCGCGCCAAGCCAGGTATTCGCTGCTAGCGGCCAAAGCCAGCGGCAGGATGAGCGCGAGCCCCAGGCCGGTCCAGATCAGCAAAGCGCGAACTCTTGGCATTGTCTCTCGGATCAAGCCGGCTGGAGGACGAAATGCGCCTCTAGGCTCGTAACCTTTGGACTTGGCAGCAAGGGCCGCAGAAAGACCGTGTCATACTCGCCGCTGTCATAGGCGAGGTGCGCATGGGCTTGCCCAAGTGCCGGCACGATCTGTGGCATTTCCAGCCGAAACATGCCGTTGGCATCTGTCAGCGTCGCGCCGTGGCTGCGCAGGTCACGTTCGCTGCCTTCGGTCGTATGGGCCCAGATCTGGATCCGCTGTCCAGCGAGCGGTGCGCCGTCGCCGGCACGGCGCACCGTGCCTGACATCCAGAAGCCTCCGCCACCAATCCTGTCGACGATCTTTGCGCCGGGAATATAGTTGTTGGAGCCGCCGCGCATGGAGGGTGTTGCGGCAACCGCTGCAGCGCGGGCGGGCAGAGGGATGCCAGCAAGCCCAGCCACCACAAGGGCACCACCCGCGGCGAGCACATTTCGCCGCACAAAACCGATGTCTGGCATGTCGATCTCCATCGCAGGTTTGTTTTTGAACTCTATCAAACGTAGTGCCGTTTTGGTCGGCGACCAATCAAAGGCGCAAACAATTACGGGCACGGTTTCGTGATGGCAGGCCCCGCGTTCGCAAAGAACGGCCCAAACGCATAGCAGCTTATTTGATGATATGCCTATTGACATGTCATACCAGTTGATTGCAATAAAAGGCGGCGGGTCGGGCTATGACACGCGGGAGCGCTTTGCCATTCCTGAGGAGGACTTCAATGACGACAATTGCCTTGTTCGGTGCGGGCGGCAAAATGGGGTGCCGGCTGGCCAAGAACCTGAAGGGGTCGCGCTTTGCCGTGCACCATGTCGAGGTTGGCGAGGCGGGCAGGGCGCGTCTGAAGAGTGAACTCGAAATTGACTGCGTGTCGGCAGATGAAGCGCTTGGCAGCGCCGATGTGGTGATCCTTGCGGTGCCCGATACGGCTATCGGCAAGGTTGCAGTTTCGATCGCCGACCGGCTGAAGCCCGGCACGATGGTGGTTGCGCTTGATGCGGCAGCGCCCTTCGCTGGCCATCTGCCGGAGCGCGCGGACCTCACCTATTTCGTCACGCATCCCTGCCATCCGCCGATCTTCAACGACGAGACGGACATGCAGGCCAAGCGTGACCATTTCGGTGGTCTGTTTGCCAAGCAGCATATCGTGTCTGCGCTGATGCAGGGGCCGGAGGAGGCCTATGCGCTCGGCGAAGAGATCGCCAAGGTTATCTGGTCGCCGGTCATGCGTTCGCATCGCGTCACCGTGGAGCAGATGGCGATGCTGGAGCCGGGGCTTTCGGAAACCGTCTGCGCCTCGCTTCTGGTGGTGATGCGCCAGGCGATGGACGAATGCGTTGCCCGCGGTGTGCCGAAGGAGGCGGCGCGCGATTTCCTGCTCGGTCACATGAACGTTCTGGGCGCTGTGATCTTTGAAGAAACGCCGGGTGTGTTTTCCGATGCCTGCAACAAGGCCATCGAGTTCGGCATCCCGGCCCTCATGCGTGACGACTGGAAGAAGGTTTTCGAACCGCAGGAGATTGCCGACAGCATTCGCCGCATTACCTGATTTCGATTTTGGCCGGGAGAACATCCCGGCCGATGCATGCCCCTCGCGGGGAGCGGGGGGAACGGTTTCATTGGGAGGATAACATGAAACTTACTCGCAGGCTTACCCTTGCAGCCCTTGGTGCGACACTTGCGGCAGCCACCGCAATGCCGGCCTTTGCCGCGGATCTGATTGCCATCATCACGCCGTCGCATGACAACCCCTTCTTCAAGGCCGAAGCCGTTGGGGCTGAAAAGAAGGCCAAGGAGCTTGGCTACGAGACGCTGGTTCTGGTGCATGATGATGATGCCAACAAGCAGTCGCAGCTGATCGATACGGCCATCGGCCGTGGTGCCAAGGCCATCATTCTCGACAATGCAGGCTCGGAAGCCTCGATTGCCGCCGTCCAGAAGGCCAAGGATGCGGGCGTTCCCTCCTTCCTGATCGACCGTGAGATCAATGCAACCGGCGTTGCCGTGTCGCAGATCGTCTCCAACAATTACCAGGGTGCGCAGCTCGGTGCCGAACAGTTCGTCAAGCTGATGGGCGAAAAGGGCAATTACGTCGAGTTGCTCGGCCGCGAGGCCGACCTGAATGCCGGCATCCGCTCCAAGGGCTATCATGACGTCATCGACGACTATCCGGAGATGAAGATGGTCTCGCAGCAGTCGGCCAACTGGAGCCAGACGGAAGGTTATTCCAAGATGGAAACCATCCTGCAGGCCAATCCGAACATCAAGGGCGTTATTGCCGGCAATGACACGATGGCGATGGGCGCGATTGCTGCCCTTCAGGCCGCTGGCCGCAAGGATGTGATCGTCGTTGGTTTCGATGGATCCAATGACGTGCGTGATTCCATTCTCGCCGGCGGCATCAAGGCAACCGTCATGCAGCCCGCCTATGCGCAGGCGCAGCTTGCCGTGGAACAGGCGAACGAATTCATCAAGACCGGCAAGAAGCCGGCAGATGAAAAGCGGCTGATGGATTGCATTCTCATCACTGCCGACAACGCCAAGAAGCTCGAGACCTTCGCGCTCAGCCAGTGAGCTGATCGACAAGGCGACGGCGGAACCACGGTCGGTTCCGCCGCCGCAGTCCATGAGCGGAGAAATTCCATGTCGCAGATGCGTACCGCCGTTGTCCTTGCCGCTCTTTGTCTTGCGGTGACCGGCTGCAAATTCGTCAAGACGGCTGACCAGCAGGCGCAGGCCGCTGCCAGTGCGTTCGATCCGGACAAGATGGTGGCCGGCGCCTGGGACGCCGAAGTCCTGCCTTATATGAAGCAGCGCGCCGGCGCGTTCGAAGACGTGATGGCCCTGATCACCTCCAATCCCGATGCCGCGGCCCAGAAATTCGGCCACAAGGAAAAGGAGGGCAACGCCCCCTGGACCTATGTGGCAATGGTGAAGGGAACCATCGTGACCGCCGAAACCAAATCGCGCGCCGCCTCTGTGGAGGTGGATGTGAACGGGGATGGCAAGCCGGATGTGCGTGTTGCCATCGGTCCGGCCATTCGTGGAACCGCGCTGCGCGACAGTCTCGGCTTCGTCAACTTCAACGCCTTCAAGAACCAGATCGACTGGGCGCAATATGGCAAATCCTTCAACACCCATGTGAATGCGACGGTGCTGGAAAAGCTGCCGCGCGACGGGCTGGTCGGAAAGAAGATCGAGGCGCTCGGCGCCTTTCCGCAGCCGCCTGCCGGAGAACTGCCGCAGTTCGTGCCGGCAACCATGACGGTCGGAGGCTGACATGGCCATGGCAGCTGATGATGACGTCATCCTTGAACTGCGCGATGTGACCAAGGCCTATTCGGGCATCGTGGCTCTCAAAAAGGCCGACCTCAAGCTGCGGCGCGGCGCGGTCAATGTGCTGGTCGGCGAAAATGGTGCCGGCAAATCGACGATGATGCGCATCATCGCCGGTGTCGAACAGCCGACGCTTGGCGAGATCTGGATGGGCGACAGCCGCATCCATCTGTCCTCGCCGGCCGATGCCGTGCGCCACGGCATTGGTATCGTTTTTCAGGAACTTAACCTGTTTGGCAATCTGAGCGTGGCGGAAAACATCTTTGCGACGCGCGAGCTGACGCGCGGTGTCCGCGGTATCGATCACAAGGCGCAGGTGTCCAAGGCCAATGAATTTCTCGACCGGCTGGAAGCGGGCATCACCGCCGATACGCTGGTGGAGGATCTGCCTATCGGCCAGCAGCAGCTGGTGGAAATTGCCCGCGCCGTCTCGCTCGATACCCGCATCCTCATCCTCGACGAGCCGACTTCGGCGCTGAGCGCTGCCGAAGTCGACGTGCTGTTTCGGGTGATTGCGGAACTGAAGGCGCAAGGCGTTGCCATCGTCTACATCTCGCACCGGCTGGAAGAGTTGATGCGTATCGGTGATTACATCACCGTGCTGAAGGATGGCCAGATCACCGGCGCTGCCATGGTGAAGGACATCGACACCGCCTGGATCGTCCGTTCGATGATCGGTTCGGATGCCAAGGACTTTGCCAAGGATGTGAACCATACGCTGGGGCAGGAAGTCCTGCGGCTTCAGGATATCACGCTTGCGCGTCCAACCGGCGGCCTTTCCGTCGATCATGTGTCGCTTTCCGTTCGCCAAGGCGAGATTCTTGGCATCTATGGCCTGATGGGCGCCGGGCGCAGCGAACTTTTTGAATGCATTATCGGCCGCCATGCCCATGCGCGCGGCCGCATTACGCTTGACGGGCAGGAGCTTCTGGAACGCGATCCGACCGGTCGCATTGCACGCGGCATTGCGCTTATCCCGGAAGACCGGCAGCGCGAGGGGCTGGTGCAGTGCCTGTCGATTGCCGAAAACCTGTCGCTGGCAAGCCTTGGCCGCATGGTTCGCTTCGGCTTCCATATCGATCGCAAGCGCGAGAGTGCGGCGGTGGCAGATGCCATCCGCAGCCTATCGATCAAGGCGCGCAATCCGGCCTTCGAGGTCACATCGATCTCGGGCGGCAACCAGCCGACAGTGGT
>JAIXTO010000084.1 GCA_027483885.1 Rhizobiaceae bacterium | reverse complement strand
GGCAGTAGGCAGTAGGCAGTAGGCAGTAGGCAGTAGGCAGTAGGCAGTAGGCAGTAGGCAGTAGGCAGTAGGCAGTAGGCAGCAGGCGTGGGGCTGGCTGGGTGCAGTGGATATTTGCGTCAGCGCAGCGTGGTCAGGCGCAGCGCCCTGTCGATCAGCATGTTGGCGAGCATCATGCGGGTGTTGGCCTTGTCGCGAAACAGGGCGTCGACGCTGTCGGGGTGGTTGTGGCGGGCAAAGGTGCGGCGGCGTTCGGCAAGTGTTTCGCTGTTGTCGGTCGGCAAGATGCCGAGATCTTCCGCCACCTCCTCTTCGCCAAGGCGTGCAAGATGCGGGGGCATGACGGGCGGTTCAGGGACTTGCGGCTCCGGCTCTTTCGCATCGGCGCCGAACTGGTCGAGCACCGCGTGGTAAGGATCGTCGAACACTCTGCCATCGCCGGGGCCATCGGCATCCTGCGCGGCGCCTGAGGGCATCACAAAGCCGCTGGTAAGGCCCGCCACGCGGTAGGATGGCGGAGTGGCTGGGATCTCGTCCGGTGCCTCCACGTCAAGTCGGGTGAGTATGGTTTGGAAAACCGATCGTCCGAACAGCATTGCCTGATCCCGATTCCCTGTCTCGCCTTGTCCAGAAGCGCCGGACATAAAAACACAGGGGCATGGCGCGGAGCTTATGGACCCCGTCACGGGCGAGATCCGATAGGTGAAAATCGGAAATTCTACGCTTGGTCTCAGGCAGGGCCCTGCACCATGCATTGAGCAAGGCGAAACGAAGGCCATCAGCCCACCTTAAACCAAGCCTGCCGGAGGGCGAGCAACCCGGCACGGCTGCTACGGAAGGGGCAGGGGGCGTCGCCATCGAAAACAGGAAACCGGTGCCGAGCGTTGCACCGGTCTCGTGTCATGGTCTGCCTACAATCGTGTCAAAAACTCAGGCTTGCGCCTGATCTTCTTGCGCCGGCGCCGGCCTTGAGCTTTGGTTCTGCATCTGGCCATCCGCCGGCTGAACGGTCAGCGAGACGGTGAGGTTTTCGCCGTGCGTGCCGGGGCCGATGCGCATGCCCGAGACCGGGGCACAATCGTGATAGCAGAGGCCGGTCGCCACGCGCACATAGCGGTCATCCGGGCAGATCTTGTTGGCAGCATCAAAGCCCACCCAGCCAAGCCCCGGAATATGGGCTTCCGCCCAGGCATGCGTTGCCACCTGCTCGGTCTGTCCTTCCATCAAAAGATAACCGGAGACGTAGCGGGCCGGCAGTTTTGCAAGCCGGGCAGCGGCGATGAAAATATGGGCGTGATCCTGGCAGACGCCGGATTTTGCCTCCAGTGCCTCCTCGGCCGTGGTTTGCGCGTCCGTCGTGCCCGGCAGGTAGGCAACCGTCTCGTGGATGGTCTCCATCAGCGTGTGCATCTGCGCAAGTTCGCTGTCGCCTTTCAGGGAACGAGCGAGTTCGCGGATCAGCTTGCCGGGCTTGGTCAGCGGCGTATCGCGCAGATAAAGCCAGAGCGGCACGAAGCCGGTGTGAGGGCCGAGCACGCCCGCTCTATCCATCGTCTCGACCTCACCCGATGCGGTGATGCGGATGGTGTGCTCGCCGCCTTCGATGGAAACGAGTTCGACGCGGTTGCCGAACTGGTCGGCATAACCGGCTTCCACCTTGGCGCCATCCACGGTGATTGCCCAGTTGATGACCTTTTGCGTCGAGCCGCCAAGCGGCGTCAGGCGCAGCCGCTGCAGCGCATAGGCCACCGGCTCGTCGTAACGATATTCTGTCGTGTGAGAAATTTTCAAACGCATGACCGTACCCCCGCTCCGCTTATTGATAGAAGCGGTAGCCTTCTGAAATTTCGGCGCTCAACTTGTTGTTCCGGTTGATGAAATCTTCCAGAAACTCGTGCAGGCCCTGGTCCATCACATCCGCAATCGAGCCACGCTTCAGCATGGTCTTGATCGAGGCGGCGGTATCATGCGCCGTGTGGCGCTCGCCGTAATCCTCTTCCAGATAATGCAGGTTGCTGACGATCTTTTCGTAGCAATAGGCAAGCGAGCGCGGCATGCGCACGTTGAGGATGAGGAAATCGGCAATGCTCGACGGCTTGTATTCGCCGTCATAGACCCAGCCGTAGGAGCGATGCGCCGAAACCGAGCGCAGGATCGATTCCCACTGGAAATTGTCGAGCGACGAGCCGACCTGGCTGATCGCCGGCAGCAGCACGTAATATTTCACATCGAGGATGCGGCTCGTATTGTCCGCCCGCTCGATGAAGGTGCCGATGCGTGAGAAATTATAGAGATCGTTGCGCAGCATCGAGCCGTGGAAGGCGCCGCGGATGAGGCCGGCGCGCCGCTTGATCACATCGATCGCTTCCGGCAGATCGGCGGGTTTCACCTTGCGGGACAAAAGCTGCTTCAGCTCGATCCAGCATTCGTTGGTGGCTTCCCAGGTTTCCCGCGTCAGCGCCGTGCGCACCATGCGGGCATTGTTGCGGCCCGAATCGATGCAGGACATGACGCTCGACGGATTGGACGTATCGCGCAGCAGGTAATCGATGGCGTTGGCGGAGGTCATCGTGTCATGCACGCTCGCATAGGCATCGCGCACGCCGGCACTTTGCAGCACGCCGTCCCAATCCTCGTCGGAGGAGCCGGCCCGTGTCAGCGAGACCCGAAGGCCCGCATCGATGAGGCGGGCGATGTTTTCGGCACGCTCGATGTAACGGAACATCCAGTAGAGGCCGTTGGCAGTTCTTCCCAGCATTTTACGCCCTCAATCTTCCAGTACCCAGGTGTCCTTGGTGCCGCCGCCCTGGCTGGAGTTTACCACCAGCGAGCCCTGCTTCAGCGCCACGCGGGTCAACCCACCTGGAATGATCTTCACCTTGTCCGACACCAGCACGTAAGGCCGCAGATCCACATGGCGCGGCGCAATGCCCTTGTTGACGAGGATCGGCACGGTCGACAGCGACAGTGTCGGCTGGGCGATGTAATTAGACGGGCGCGCCTTCAGCTTTTCGGCAAAATCGGCACGTTCCTTTTTGGAGGCGGTCGGGCCGACCAGCATGCCGTAACCGCCGGAGCCATGCACTTCCTTCACCACCAGCTCTTCCAGATGCTCCAGCACGTATTTCAGGCTGTCGGCCTCCGAACAGCGCCACGTGGGCACGTTTTCCAGAAGCGCCTTGCGGCCGGTATAGAACTCGACGATTTCAGGCATGTAGGAATAGATCGCCTTGTCATCGCAGATGCCGGTGCCCGGTGCATTGGCAATGGTGATATTGCCGGAGCGATAGACATCCATGATGCCGGGAATGCCGAGCGCCGAATCCGGCCGGAAGGTCAGGGGGTCGAGATAGTCGTCATCGACGCGGCGGTAGAGTACGTCGATGGCTTCATAACCGCGGGTGGTGCGCATCTTCACCTTGCCGTCGATGACGCGCAGGTCCGATCCCTCAACCAGTTCCACGCCCATGGTGTCGGCGAGGAAGGAATGTTCGTAATAGGCGGAATTGTAGATGCCGGGCGTGAGGACGGCCACGCGCGGGCGGCCCTTGCAGCCGGGAGGCGCAAGAGAGGCGAGCGACTGGCGCAGAAGATAGGGATAGTCCTCGACCCGCTGCACCTTGTTTTGCGAAAACAGT
>JAIXTO010000039.1 GCA_027483885.1 Rhizobiaceae bacterium | reverse complement strand
CCGATATGGTTCTCCTCGGCGGCATGATTGCGGCAGCTCCGATGGGCGATCCGAATGCCTCCATCCCGACGCCGCAGCCGGTGCATTACCGCCCGATGTTCGGCGCCTTCGGCAAGGCCCGCACCAATTCCTCCGTCACCTTCGTCTCCCAGGCTTCACTTGACGCCGGTCTTGCAAACCGCCTCGGCGTTGCAAAGCAGCTGGTGGCGGTGAAAAACACCCGCGGCGGCATTTCCAAGAAGTCGATGATCCACAACGATCTGACGCCGCATATCGAGGTGGACCCGGAAACCTACGAAGTGCGCGCCGATGGCGAGCTTTTGACCTGCGAACCGGCGACCGTGCTGCCGATGGCGCAGCGGTATTTCCTGTTCTAAGCGAGGCGGGTGATGCCCACGCAGATCCGCAGGATGCAGATGGGCGATATCGATGAATGGGCTCGCATGCGTGCGTGCCTGTGGAGCAGCCTGGACTTCGACGGCCACAAGGCCGATGTGACCGACCAGCTTGGCAAGGACCATCACCGCGCCTATCTCGCGCTTGCAGACGATGGGCGCGCGCAAGGGTTTGCCGAAATGTCCATCCGCGAATACGCCAATGGCTGCACCGCCACACCGGTTGCTTTTCTGGAAGGCATATGGGTTGAGCCGGAGGCGCGCCGGTCCGGAACGGGCGGCGCGCTTCTGTCGCATATCTCTGCGGTGCTCCGGGACGAGGGTTATGCGGAGCTTTGCTCGGACGCGGAGATCGACAATACCGCCTCTCATCAGGCGCATGCGGCCTGGGGTTTTGCCGAAACCAAACGGGTGGTTTATTTTCGAAAACCGCTCTGATTGCGGGGACCGGCATTTGGTGTAGACTTGGGCTCTCAGGTGTCAGGGTGAAGCCATGGCTGACGATATCAACAATCTTGTCCTTGAACATCTGCGTGCTGTCCGCGCTGACATGCGCGACATGCGTGAAATCCTGCGTGAGCAAGGCAGTCGTCTGACGCGAATTGAGGTAGGGCTTGCCGGTCTTCGACGGGACCAGGGAGCAGATGCAGAAGGCGTGGCAGAGATGGGCTTGAGACTGGACCGGCTGGCCGACAAGGTACAACGGATCGAACACCGACTTGATCTTGCCGATTGATACTGTGTTCATGCCGGGCGCTTTGGTGTGCCGAAACAGCCGGGCAGGACGAGCGGCATGACCAGGTTCGTCCGGCTGCCGCTGATCCTCGCGCTGATGCCCATCATTGTACTCATCCTCGGCACGCTCGTGCCACGTCCGCTTTTTACGGCGGCTGTTGAAGGCGCGGCGCCAGCCCGCGAAATCCTCCTCCTGCACAACCCCATCCATACCGATATCGCCCTGCGTCTCGATGACGATCTGCGCGCGCAATTCGCGGATCTGGCCACCGAGGGCTTTGCCATCGGCCGGCCGGATGCGGTTTATCTGGTGCTCGGCTGGGGTGGACGGTCGTTTTATATCGAGACGCCGACCTGGGGTGACCTGAAACCGATGCCGGTGTTTCGGGCACTCACGGTGGATCGCTCCGTCATGCATGTGGATCTGACCGGAGATATTCCCCGCGATCTGCCGCAGGTGCGCAGCCTTTTGCTGTCAGAGGCCGGTTACCGGCAGATGGTGCAGGCGATCAAGGCGAGTTTTGCGCGCGAGCAGGGCGGGGTGCAGTCCCTTCCCGGCACCTCCTATGGCGATAACGATATGTTCTTCGAAGCCAATGGCCGCTTCAACGCACTTGTCGGCTGCAACACCTGGACGGCGGCCATGCTGCGCGCCGGCGGGTTGCGCACCGGTATCTGGACGCCCCTGCCACAATTGCTCGACTGGTCACTCGATCTCCATGGTGCCTCAACGCTCCCGCCATGAGCTTGGCGCATACCGGCCATGCACGGCGATTGAAATCGGCCTTCCATGCTGCGCTGCACGCAAAAATCCGTTACTCTGTCGCCTTCAGTTTTGCCCCGCGATTGATCGCAGAAGCCGGGGCACCATGACTTTGACAGGAGACGAATAATGCTGATTGGACGCAAGATACCCGATGTTACCTTCCGCACGCGCGTGCGCGATGAAGCGCTCGGTGGCCCCAACCCCTTCCGCTGGCAGGACAAGACGTCGGACGATTATTTTGCCGGAAAACGCGTCGTGCTGTTTTCGCTTCCGGGCGCCTTCACGCCCACCTGCTCGACCTTCCAGCTGCCCGATTTTGAAAAGCTGCATGGGGAATTCCAGGCGGAAGGCATCGATGCCATCTACTGCATTTCGGTGAACGACGCCTTCGTGATGAATGCCTGGGGCAAGACGCAGAACCTTGAAAACGTGCAGCTGATCCCCGACGGTTCCGGTGAGTTCACCCGCAAGATGGGCATGCTGGTTTCCAAGGACAATCTCGGTTTCGGCATGCGTTCCTGGCGTTACGCCGCCATCATCAACGATGGCGTGGTCGAGCAGTGGTTTGAAGAAGACGGCTTTTCCGACAATTGCGACAGCGACCCCTACGGCGTGTCCTCGCCGCAGAACATTCTGGAAAACCTGCGCCGCAAGATCGCGGCCTGAGGTTTTACAGAGGGGGGCTTGTGCCGGCCGCCCCCTCATCCGGCTGCCGCCACCTTCTCCCCGTGGGGGAGAAGGGATATGCGGCAACCGATGTCGATCCATCTTAGGTCGAGATGAGCCAGCAAAGACTTTCCCCTTCTCCCCACCGGGGAGAAGGTGCCGGCAGGCGGATGAGGGGGCCACTTGCGCGACCTCTGCGATAAATCCGCCATTTCGCCTGCGACGCAAAATCCCGCTTGTCATGGCGCCAAGCCTTGGCAATGATGCCGGCCACCATCACAGGAAGATTTTCATGCAGCATGTCCATTCCTATCGCCCGGCCGGCGAGATTTCCGATCCGCCCGTCGACACCGTCACGCTCCCGCACGATCTGCGCCACCTGCGCCGCAAGCTTCTGCATCTGTCGAACGGCGACATGGTGATGCTCGATCTCAAGGATGCCGTGTTGTTTCACGATGGCGACCGGCTAGTGCTGGATAATGGTGACACGGTGGAAGTGAAGTCGGCGGCTGAAAAGCTGTTCGAGATACGCGCCAAAAACCGGCTACACCTCATCGAACTCGCCTGGCATCTCGGCAACCGGCATCTGGCGGCGCAGATTGAAGAGGATCGCATTCTGATCCTGCGCGATCACGTCATCCGCTCCATGCTGCAGGGGCTCGGCGCCACGGTGCTGGATGTGGAGGAAGCTTTCCAGCCGGCCCGCGGCGCCTATCACGCGCATGGAAGCCATGATCATCATGACCATGGTGCGCACGACCATGGGTCTCACGATCATCACGGCCACGATCACAAACATGACTAAACGCTGATGCAGGCGCCACTGGAAACGCAGGCGCTGCTGCGGCTGATGGCATGGCTGTCTCCGGCCTTTCCCGTCGGCGGTTTTGCCTATTCCGGCGGGCTGGAGCGGGCGGTTCACGATGGGCTGGTCGCGGATGCGAAGGGCCTGCATCTGTGGCTCGAAACGCTTTTGTGCCACGGCACCTGGTGGAACGATGCGGTACTGTTTTCGGCAAGTCACCGCGCCTTTGAGGAGGCTGGTCAGACGGAGCAGGCTCTTTCAGAGCTTGCCGAACTGGGGCTGGCGCTTGCCGGTTCGGCGGAACGGCACCTCGAAACACTGTCGCTTGGCCGCGCCTTCCTCGCCGCCGCCACCGCCTGGCCGCATCCGGTGTTTGAAACGCTACCGCGGGATTGTCCTTATCCGGTGGCCGTCGGCGCTGTTTCGGCAGCCCATGGTATCGCTTGCGTGCCCGCACTTGCCGCCTTTCTCCATGCGGGCCTTTCGCAAGGTGTTTCGGCAGGCATTCGCCTTGGCGTCACCGGCCAGCACCAGGGAGTGGCCATCCTTGCGGTCCTTGAAGGTGAAATGGCAGGCATTGCCGAAAAGGCGGAAAAGACCACGCTCGATGATCTCGGCACGGCCACCGTGCAGGCCGATATCGCCTCGCTCCGGCATGAGACGCAGGCCTCGCGACTTTTCCGCTCGTGACGCTGAGGTTGCTTGCACACAGCGCGCCTGCCGTTATTCTGGCTTTTGAAATTGAAGGGAACGACATCAGATGAAATCGGCGAATGGACCCTTGCGGGTTGGCATCGGCGGGCCGGTCGGCTCGGGCAAAACGGCGCTCACGGAAAAGCTCTGCAAGGCGATGCGTGACAAATATTCGGTCGCCGTCGTCACCAACGATATCTACACCAAGGAAGATGCTGAAGCGCTGGTGCGCATGCAGGCGCTCTCCTCGGATCGTATCGTCGGCGTTGAAACCGGCGGTTGCCCGCACACGGCCATTCGCGAGGATGCGACGATCAACCTGCAGGCCATTGCCGGGCTGAACGAAAAATTTCCGGATCTCGACCTGATCTTCATCGAATCGGGCGGCGACAATCTGGCTGCGACCTTCTCGCCGGATCTGGCCGATATCACCATCTATGTCATCTCCACCTGCCAGGGCGAGGAAATCCCCCGCAAGGGCGGGCCGGGCATTACCCGCTCGGATATGCTGGTCATCAACAAGAAGGATCTGGCGCCGTATGTCGGCGCCGATCTCGACGTGATGGACCGCGACGCCAGCAAACAGCGCGCCGGCATGCCCTTTGTCTTTACCGATCTGAAGCGCGGCGAGGGCGTCGATCATCTGGTGCGGTTTCTCGAAACCCATGGCGGCCTTGCCGCCTGATGTCGGTGGTCTTCGCAGTGGCCGGCATTACCTTTGAAAGGGCATCCGATGAACGCTGTCTCCCGTCGATTTGGCGGCTATGACGTCACCATGCTGCGCGATGGCGTGGTGCAGGCCTCCACCGATCATCTTGCCCATCGCAAGGGCGAGGAAGCGCTGGCTGCGGCGCGCGCGCGGATTGGCGATGGCGGCTTCCCGCTTGTCGTCAACTGCTTTGTCTTGCAGGGGGAAAACGGCGTGACCCTGGTCGATGCCGGCTGCGGCACGTCCTGGGGCGCGGATTTCGGCAAGGCTCGCCAGACGCTTGCCGATCTCGGCATTGCGCCTGAGGATGTGGACCGGGTGCTGGTCACGCATCTGCATGGCGATCACGTGCCGGGTCTCTGGGATGGCGAGACGCCGTATTTCCCGCGTGCCGACATTCTCGTGCCGGACCGCGACCTTGGCTTTTTCACCGACGAGGCGGCTCGGTCAACCGTGCCGGAAGCCCGCCGCAGCGGCTTTGACCTTGCTGCGCATCTGCTGAAGACCTATGGCGAGCGCGTGCGCCGGATCAAGGATGGGCCGGTTCTTGACGGTATCGAGGCGGTAGCCCTGCCGGGCCATACGCCCGGCCATACCGGCTACCGTATCGGCGCCGGCGCAGACGGCCTGCTGATCTTTGCCGATGCGCTGCATCTGGCGGACCACCAGTTGCAGGATCTCGATCTCTGCCTCATCTACGATCTTGAACCCGACCGTGCTGCGGCGACCCGGCTTGCCTTGCTGCAGGCGGCGGCAGACGAGGGACTGGTCGTGACCGGCTGCCATGTCGATGGCTATGGTCGCGTTATCCGCGACGGCAACGCCTTCCGGTTCGATCCTCTCTGAAGGCGGCATTGGCCAGAGGTGGGCGGAGATGTTTCGCTCAGATCTGGCGCAACGCTTCCACGTCGCCGATCTGGATCACCCGGCCACGCACGGTCACCCCGATGCGGCGCAGCGACGAAAAGGCGCGTGACAGCGCTTCCGGTGCAAGACCCAGCATGCCGGCCAGCAGATTTTTCTGGAAGGGCAGGCGGATGGAGGCGGCACCGGTTGCCGCCCCGCAGCGGTTGATCAGGTAATCGGCCACCCGCTGCGGCGCCGTGTGCAGGCGGTCGTTTACCACGCAGTCCATCGTGGAAAGAAGGTGGGTGGAAAGGGCGGTCATGATGGCCTTTGCGACCTGCGTATCCTGCACGGCCAGTTCGCGCACTTCCTGGATGTCAAACCGGGCAATACTGACGTTTTCGGCCGCCTGGGCGCTAAAACGGTACTTTTCGCCGCCGAAGATCAGGCATTCGGCAAACACATCGCCGGGGGCGCAAATGCGGATATCGGCCTGGCGTCCATCGCGGCTGACGCGGTAAAGCCTGACATAACCGGATAGCACGCAGTAGAAGGCCAGTGCCGGTTCGCCTTCGCGAAACACATTGGCCCGCGCCGCCATGCTGTAGACATGCGCCGAATCCAGCAGCCTTGCCAGCGCCGTGCCTGAGAGCGCGCTGAGGAAAGGTGTCTTCGTAAGAAGACCACGTTCACGGATATTGGCTTTGTGGCTCTTGTCCAACATGTCATGCCCCCTTCGCATGTCCGGTACGGTTTTGCGTGCATCCGAGGGAATTTCTAGCATTGCGTGGAAAAGCCCGATTTGACATCGATCAAACCGGGCTTTGTTTCAGGCACTGTTTCAACGGGCAGGGCGGCTTTGCCGCCAAAGCCCATGCTTTATTCGGCCGCAAGCGGCGGCAGGCGCAGCACGTTGTTGGCAGCCGGCGCATCCGTCCGGCCGGGACCCGCATCCTTGCGCTGTTCGCCGGCAAGGCGGTTTTCGAGGGCCGCAAGGCGCGCCTCGTTGCGTCGGCTGGCCTCGCTCAGTTCCTCGGCGGAGAGAACCGCCTCCTCTTTTTCCTTCTTGCCGACGAAGCGGCCGAAGATGAGGCCGAGCAGGCGCGACAGGTCATCCATGATGAGGAAGAAGGCGGGCACCACGAGAAGGCTCAAGACTGTGGAGACGATGATGCCGCCGATCACGGCAATTGCCATCGGCGAGCGGAATGAACCGCCTTCGCCCACACCAAGTGCTGAAGGCAGCATGCCCGCTGACATGGCAATCGAGGTCATGATGATCGGGCGCGCCCGTTTGCGGCCGGCTTCCACCATGGCATCGACGCTCTGCATGCCGTGCCGCTTCATCTCGATGGCGAAATCGACAAGCAGGATGGCGTTCTTCGTGACGATGCCCATCAGCATCAGGATGCCGATCAGCACCGGCATGGAGAGCGCATTGTTGGTGACGATGAGGCCCACCGCCACGCCGCCGATGGCAAGCGGCAGCGAAAAGAGGATGGTGAAGGGCTGTATGACATCCTTGAACAGCAGGATCAGCACCACCAGAACCAGAAGCAGGCCCAGCAGCATGGCATTGGCAAAACCCTGCACCATTTCGCCCTGCACCTTGGCATCGCCGCTTTCGGCCAGCCGCACCGTTGCCGGCAGGTTGGTTTCCTCAACGATGCGCTTGAACTCGGCTGTTGCCGTATCGAGCGCCGTGCCCTGCGGCACGTCCGATCCGATGGCAACGACGCGCTGGCGCGAATGGCGCTTGATCGAGCTTGGGCCTTCCGAATAATCGACATCCGCAACACTCGACAGCGGCACACTTGTGCCACTTGCCGTGGCGATGCGCAGAGCGCGGATGGCCTGCAGGTCGCGCCTGAGATCAAGCGAGGCCTGCACCCGGATGGGGATCAGCCGATCATCCAGCGAGATTTTGGGCAGGGCCGAATCGATATCGCCGATGGTGGCGACCCGCACCGTCTCGGAAATCTGCTGCGGGGTGATGCCAAGGCGTGCGGCCTCATCCTTGCGCGGGCGGATCTGCAGTTCGGGGCGCGGAAGCGCGCCTTCGGACGACACGTTGGCAAGGATCGGCGAGGCGCGCAGACGGCTTTCCAGCTTGTCGACGGCAGCGTTTAGATCCTCGTTGTTGGTCGCAAGGAAGTTGAAGGCCAGTTCCCGTTCGCCGCGATCGTTAAGTTTGGTGATGCGCACATCCGGAATGCCGCGCACCTTGGCAAACAGCTCCTTCTCGACCTCCCACTGCGGCCGGGTGCGGCCATTTTCGGGAAGTTTCGGCAGCTGCGCGCCGATGAAGGGAAGCGAACCCAGCCCCTTGTTGACCAGCGTCTTCACCAGCGAATGCTCGATCTTGCCTAGAATGACGCGCACGGTGGCGCGACGCCGTTCCAGATCGCCCTTCGGCGACGCGCCGCCGAGCACAAAGACGCTTTCGACACCATCGAGACCCTTGATCGTGTCGTAGATGACCGTTGATGTGGCAGAGGTTTCCTCCAGCGTTGCGTTCGGCGGCAATTCCACCGACAGCACGATGCGCGAGGAATCTTCCGGCGGCAGAAAACTGCCGGGCACCTGCATCAAGAGCATGATGGAGCCGATCAGGAAGGCCACGGCGCCAACCAGCGTCGCATACCGCATGTACCAGCGCCGCGTGGTGCCGGACACGAGCCGCGTATAGGCCTTCATCAGGCGGCCGTCATTGTCGTGATGGTCGTCCATCGCGTCTTCTGCCCGCATCAGGTAGGCGGCCATCAGCGGTGTGATGAGACGCGCCACAAGCAGCGAGAAAAGAACGGAGAAGGCGACCGTCAGGCCGAACTGGATGAAATACTGGCCGGGAATGCCCGGCATGAACGACACCGGCACGAAGACGGCAATGATGGTGAAGCTGGTGGCAATCACCGCAAGACCGATTTCGTCGGCGGCTTCCAGCGCTGCCCGATAGGGTGTCTTGCCCATCTTGATATGCCGGGCGATGTTTTCCACCTCGACGATGGCATCGTCGACGAGAATGCCGGTCGCAAGCGTCAGCGCGAGGAAGCTCACGAGGTTCAGCGAAAAGCCCATGAGGTCCATCACCCAGAAGGTGGGGATGGCCGAGAGCGGCAGGGCCACGGCCGAAATCAGCGTGGCGCGCCAGTTGCGCAGGAACAGCATGACGACGATGACGGCAAGGATCGCGCCCTCGATCAGCGTGTGAATGGCGGCTTCGTAATTCCCATAGGTGAAATAGACGCTGTCATCCACCATCTGGATCGAGACATTGGGATGGTCCTTGCGGATACCATCCAGCTGCTGCGCCACGGTTTCCGCCACCGAGACTTCGCTGGCGCCCTTGGCACGGAACACGGCGAAAGTGACGATCGGCTCGCCGTTGAAGCGCGAAAACGACTTGGGCTCCTCATAGGTGTCCTTGACGGTGCCGAGATCGCTGAGCTTGACGAAATTGCCGTTCGGCAGCGCAATCGTCGTGTCGGCAAGCTGCGCCACGTCGCGGGAATCGCCAAGGGTGCGGATCGTCTGTTCGTTCGCGCCGACCTGGCCGCGGCCGGAACCGAGATCGACATTGGTGCCGCGCAGCTGCTGGTTCACCTGGGGCGCGGTGATGCCAAAGGCGTTCAGCTTGTTCTGGTCGAGCGCGATGTTCACCTCGCGGTCGGCGCCGCCGTAACGGTCGATGCGGCCGATGCCGGGCTGGCCCTGCAGCGAGCGAGTGATCGTATCATCGACGAACCACGACAACTCCTCCAGCGTCATGTTGGGCGAGGAGACGGCAAAGGTCTGGATCGCCTGTCCCTCCACGTCGACCTTGGTGACGATCGGTTCTTCGACGGAGGCCGGAAGGTCACCGCGGATGCGGTCGATGGCGTCCTTGGTGTCCTGCACCGCTTCTTCCGTCGGCTTTTCGATACGGAAAAGAACGACGGTCTGCGACTGGCCATCGGTGACGGTGGAGGAGATTTCATCGACGCCGCTGATCGAGGCGACCGCGTCCTCGATCTCCTTCGTCACCTGCATTTCAAGTTCTGCCGGCGAGGCGCCGCTCTGCGTCACGGTGATGGAAACCACCGGCACGTCGATATTCGGGAATCGCGTGATCGGCAGCTTGTTGAAGGCCTGAATGCCCATAAACATCAGGAGGGCGAAGGCGAGAAGCGGCGCGATGGGGTTTCGGATCGACCAGGCGGAAAAGTTCATCTTGCGCGCTCTCAGTTCGAAACGACGGGGGCGGCCCGCACCGGTGTGATGCGGTCGCCGTCGCGCACAAAGGCGCCGGCCTTGGCCACCACCACATCACCGGCCGACAGGCCGCTCAGGATCTGGACATACCCGTCATGCTGGATGCCGGTCTCGATCTTGACCTGCTTGACCACATTGTTTTCCACCCGGCGGGCGATAGAACCGTGGCGATCTGTGGTCACCGCCGATTGCGGCAGCGACAGCGCCGTGGTTTCAGTGATGATGATATTGGCTGAACCATACATGCCAGCCGTCGCACCGCTGTTTTCATCCAATGCGATATGCACCGCACCGAGACGCGTGACCGGATCGACGATGGGCGACACGAGGCGCACGGTGCCGGACAGCGGCTGATCGGCGCCATTGATCATGACGCGCGCGGACAAACCCTGCTTGATGCGGCGGATATCGCCTTCGGCAACATCAGCCACAAGCTCGATATCGCCATCGCGGATGAGCGTGAAGAGGGGAGAGCCCGAGCCTGCGGCAATCGCCCCGATCTTGGCATTGCGCACCGAAACCACGCCATCCACAGGCGCCTTGATGGCGGTACGTTCCAGGCGAAGGTCGATATCGTCGATCTGGGCATCGACCACCTTGATGTCGGCCCTGCCGACATTAACCGCCTGACGGGCCGCATTAAGGCGCGCTTCGGCAGCCGATGCCGTCGCGGTCAACTGTTCAACCTGTGAGGCCGATACGGTGCCGTTGCGGCTCAGCGTCTGCGCCCGGTTGCGCTGGCGGACCGCATCATCCAGATTGGCTTCCGCCTCGATCACCTGCGCCTGGTACTGGGCAAGGGCTGCTTCTGCCTTGGCCTTGTTGGCCTGCTGCTGGCTCTTTTGCAGGAGAAGCGTGTCTTCGTTGAGCGTGGCGACCACATCGCCGGCCTTGACCCGGTCTCCCACATCGGCCCCGAGCGACTTGATCGAAAGCCCGTCCACCAGCGGCTGGACGTAAACCTCCTGCACGGCGCGGATCGTACCGCTTGCAACGACGCTATCGGTCAAGGGCCTGTCCACCGCCTCGGTGACCACGATGGCGGGAAGCGCCACCTGGCCAGCGGCAGGGGCCGGTGCAGAGACTGGAGATGGCGTTGCGCCCGGCGCGGCCGCCTGCTGCGCGCTTGCCGGAAAGGCAAGCACGGCTGCAAACAGGCCGGCGGCGGTTGTCAGTATGGCAGCGGGCATCTTCTGGGCAATCATGAGCTTTCCGACCTGTTCCTGCATGCGGGCGCAGCCTCCAGTGGAAAGCGCGCCGAAATTTTAGAGGATCTTTTTAAAGGGCGTTGCGCGCCGCACAGCCTCCTCCTGCTGTTTGGCGGGCCAAAAAATGGCAGCTGGCGTCGGTCTAATAGTTATCGACGCATAGGTGGTTACGTCGGAATTTTCCCGCAAGATCAGCGTACAAGAAAACGTGACCAGTTCAACCGTATCAGTTGTGTTGATCATTTCTGTTGCAGAGGAAACACAATCTTTCCATGGGGCAATAAAAAACGCGCGGCAGAGGCCGCGCGTCAGTTTAGCTCAAGTAACGCGTCGGCTGCCTTTTATTTCAAAGCTGCCGCCGTGATCTCGGTCGTGTAGGCGCCCTTCGGTTCCTTGGTGATGACAGGATCCGAACCGCCGCCGAGCAGGGTTTTCACCGTGCGGTCGTAATCGGCCTTGTCGAGCGCGCCGTTGGAGCCAGCCGTCAGCTTTGCCACTTCGCCCATCATGCGCTTCTGGTGCTTTTCGGTCTGTGCGCCGGAGGCGTCGTTTTCGAGAACGATGCCGGCTGCTTCATCCGGGTTCTTCTCGGCCCATTTCCAGCCCTTCATCGAAGCGCGCACGAACTTGACCATCTTTTCCTTGAAAGCCGGGTCCTTCAGCTTGTCTTCCAGAACGTAAAGCCCGTCTTCCAGCGTTGCCACGCCTTCTTTTTCATACTGGAAGGTGACCAGTTGCTCCGGCTTGATGCCGGCATCGATGACCTGCCAGTATTCGTTGTAGGTCATGGTGGAGATGCAGGCCGCCTGCTTCTGCAACAGCGGATCGACGTTGAAGCCCTGCTTCAGCACTTTTACACCATCAGCGGAACCATCCGTCTTGATGCCGAGCGTCGCCATCCAGGAGAGGAACGGATATTCATTGCCGAAGAACCAGACGCCGAGCGTCTTGCCCTTGAAATCAGCCGGCTTGGTGATGCCGGTTTCTTTCAGGCAAGTCAGCATCATGCCGGACGACTTGAACGGCTGGGCAATGTTGACGAGCGGCACGCCCTTTTCGCGCGTTGCAAGGGCAGACGGCATCCAGTCGACGATGACATCAGCGCCGCCACCGGCCAGAACCTGCGGCGGGGCAATGTCCGGGCCGCCCGGCTTGATGTCGACGTCGAGGCCTTCTTCCTTGTAAAAGCCCTTGTCCTTGGCAACGTAATAACCGGCGAACTGCGCCTGCGTGACCCATTTCAGCTGCAGCGTCACCTTGTCGGCGGCGGCAGCCTGCATGGCCGTCAGCGAAACCGCTGCGGCCAGCAGCAGGGATGCGAGTTTGATTGTCATGGTTCAGTTCCCTCTTGTTGTTGT
>JAIXTO010000222.1 GCA_027483885.1 Rhizobiaceae bacterium | reverse complement strand
TGGCTAGATGTCGTAGGACGATCGCGATGATCGCGCCGACGTAGATATGGAGATCATGTAGCGCCTGTGGGAGGAAAGCTGGGAGGATGATGCGGTGGTCTTTGATCGCGCAGCGGGCCTTTATGCCGATCCGGCAAAGGTTCACAGGATCCGCCACCAGGGCAAACAATACCGGCTGGAGGCCATGCATCTTTGCGAGCCCTCGCCGCAACGCACGCCGGTGCTGTACCAGGCGGGTTCCTCTCCGCGCGGACGAAAATTTGCCGCAACCCATGCCGAATGCGTCTTCGTCAACGGCCAGAAGATCGACGGCGTAAAGGCCATCGTCGACGATATCCGCGCAAAGGCGGTCGAGGCTGGTCGCCAGGCGGATGATATCAGGGTGTTCATGGGTGCAACCATCGTTACCGGCCGCACGGATGCCGAGGCGCGCGAGAAATTCGAGGAATACCGGGGTTATGTCAGTTCGGAGGCCGCCCTTGTGCATGCGGCCGCCTCGATGGGCATCGATTTTTCGAAATACGATCCGGACGAGCCGATCGAAACCGGCAAAAGCAATGCCATCACCTCCAATGTGGACGCGATGACCCGCTCGGCCGGTCCGCAATGGACGCGCCGCAAGCTGCTGGAACAGATGGTACTGGGCAGCCGGCAGGCACCGATGGTGGGCGCCGCCGAAGACATTGCCGCGCAGTTGATCGACTGGAGCGAGAACGCTGGCATCGACGGGTTCAACCTGTCGCGCACCGTCGTTCCCGAATGTTTTGACGATATCATCGATCTCGTCGTGCCGATCCTGCAGGAGCGCGGCGTCTACAAGACCGCCTATGCGGAAGGTCCGATGCGGCAAAAGCTTTTTGGCACGCCGCGTCTGCCGGACCGGCACGTGGCGGCCAGCCACAGCAGGAAGAGCGCCTGACATGGCAAGAGCGCAAGTGCCAGACAGCGAAAGCGGCGCCCCCGGAAAAGCAATGCTCGGCTGGCTCTGCCTTGCCGTGGTGCTGTCGCTGTCGGCGTGGTTTTCGGCAACGGCCGTTGGACCCGAGATGACGCGGGCGTTGTCGCTTGGGTCCGGGGCTGCGGCATGGCTGACCAATGGCGTGCAGCTGGGCTTCGTCACCGGCGCGCTGATCGCCAGCCTCATCAACCTGCCAGATATCGTGGCCATGCACCGGCTTGCCGCCGTCTCCGCAGCGCTTGCGGCACTCGCCAATGCGGCGCTGCTCATGGAGCCCGGGCTTGCCGGCGCCGTGTTCTGCCGGTTCGCCACCGGACTTGCGCTCGCCGGCGTCTATCCGCCCGCCATGAAGCTTGCCGCCACCTGGTTTCAAAAAAGCCGGGGGCTGGCGCTCGGCTTTGTCATCGGGGCGCTGACGGCGGGCTCCTCGCTGCCGCACCTGTTTCGCGGGCTGACGGCATCGCTCGACTGGCGCATTGTCGTGGAGCTTGCCTCTTTTTGCGGGCTCATCGGCGCCGCCCTTTTTCTTCTCATCGTGCGCGAGGGACCTTATCCCTTTGCACGCACGGTATTTGATCCGCGACAGATCGGCCACGTGTTCAAAAATCGTGATCTGATGCTGGTGAATGCCGGCTATCTCGGCCACATGTGGGAGCTTTATGCGCTCTGGGCCTGGCTGCTCGCCTATCTGACCGCAGCGCCTGCGGGATTTGCGGCAGGCGCGGGGTCGCTCGCGACCTTTGCAGCGCTTGCCGCCGGTATCATCGGCTGTATCGCCGGTGGCGTGCTGGCAGACCGGTTTGGCCGGGCGGTGACGACGGCCGGCATGATGCTGGTGTCAGGCACGGGAGCCATTGCCATCGGCTTCGTCTTCGAGGGGCCGACTTGGTTGCTGATGCTGGTGGTGATCATCTGGGGCATGTCCGTCATCGGCGATTCCGCGCAGTTTTCAGCCGCCGCCACGGAACTCACCGACCGACATCTCGTCGGCACGGCGCTATCACTCCAGATGGGTATGGGCTTTGCGCTGACCGGCATCAGCATCTGGCTGATGCCGCAGCTGGCCGCATGGCTCGGCAGCTGGCGCTGGACGTTTCTTTTCCTAGCGCCCGGCCCGTTTCTGGGGGCCTTGGCCATGCTGCGACTTCACCGCCGGAACGCCACAACCTAACATATCAAACGCCACGCGTCGGGATGCGGTTTTCCAGAAGCTTGAAGGCATAGACCAGCATGCCGGTAAGGCAGAGATAGATCAGCGCCAGCAGCAGCAGCGGCTCATAGGTCAAAAACGTTTCCTGGCGCACGCGCGAGATGATGGCGTAGACATCGACCACGGTCACGGTTGCCACGAGAGGCGTCGATTTCAGCTGCAGCACCGTCTCGCCGGTCAGCGTCGGCAGCGCGCGGTGGATGGCGCGGGGAAGCCAGATGCGGCGAAACAGCGTGAAGCGCCCCATGCCATAGGCGCGGGCCGCCTCCAGCTCGCCGCGGGGAACGCCGGCAAAGGCACCGCGCATTACCTCGCCCTCATAGGCGGCAAAGGAGATCATCAGCGCGGCAAAACCATAAGGCCAGGCTTGACGCAAATAGGGCCAGAGGAAGGACGAGCGGATTTCCGGATACTGCGCAAACAGCGAACCGAGCCCGTAATAGAGAAGCCAGAGCTGCAGCAGAAGCGGCGTGCCGCGGATGAGCGTACAGAAGCCGCGCGCCGCCCAGGCCAGCGGCTTTGGTCCCGTGACCTGCACGAGACCGAGCGGCACGGCAAACAAGAAACCGATGATCGCCGTCGAAAACAGCATGAGAAGCGTCTGGCCGATGCCGTAGATCAGCCGTTCCTGGTACCGCGGCAGCCAATCCCAGCGCATGAACCAGGCAATACAAAACAGCAGCGCGGCAGCCACCGCCATCAGAAACAGGCGATGCGGCTCAAACAGGCTGCGGGCTTTTGGCGCCACATAGGTGCCGGCGTTCGGGGTGTCGCTCATGACGCGTCTCCCTGACGGGTCAGGCCACGGCGGGCGCGTTTTTCAAGAAGCGCGATCAGCAGGTTGGAGATCAGCGTCACGGCCAGATAGAGCGCGCCGGCGGCGAGGAAGAAGGTCATATAGGCCTTGGTGGTGCCCGCGGCCTGACGCGTGACCAGCGTCAGTTCCGCAAACCCGACGACGGCGAGCAACGCGGTATCCTTGGTGGCGATCATCCAGAGGTTGGAGAGCCCCGGCAGCGCATAGGGCAGCATGGCCGGAAGCGTGATGCGCCTGAGCGACAGCAGCGGCGACATGCCATAGGCGCGGGCTGCTTCGAGCTGGCCGGCCGGCACGGACAGGATCGCGCCACGCAGGACCTCGGTCGAATAGGCGCCCTGCACCACGCCAATGACAAAAATACCGGCGGCAAGCCCGCTGATATCGATGGACGGCAAGCCCACAAGCGCCGTCAGCTGGTTCACCGCATCGGTGCCGGCGTAATAGAGGATGAGAATGAGCACGAGTTCCGGCACGCCGCGCACGACGGTCGTATAAACCTCCAGAAGATCGCGCAGGATCGGCCCACCCCACAGCTTGCCGGCAGCGCCACCGGTGCCGATGACAAGGCCGAGCAGATAGCCGCCGAACGCCACCTGCAGCGAATGGAGAAGACCGGTCAGGAGCACGCCGCCCCAGCCCGGAGACCAGAGCGAAAGAAGTTTGAGAGTGGCGTCCATGAAGAGGCGCTTTCAAGGCCGGACAGACACGCCCGGCCCGACGCGTTAAAGCGACTGGCCGGGCGGTCAGGTCTCTGGCGGCTTACTTGCCGTAGATGTCGAAGGCGAAATACTTCTTGGAAATGGTGTCGTAGGTGCCGTTCGAACGGATCGCCTTGATGGCGGCGTTGAACTTGTCCTTCAGCGCCGTATCTTCCTTGCGAAGACCGATGCCGATGCCGGCGCCCAGAATTTCCGGATCGTCCTTCACATTGCCCTTGGTTTCGCAGCAGGCTTTGCCCTGCTCGCTGTCAAGAAACGCCTGCAGCGTGATCAAGTCAGCCTGCGTGGCATCGATACGGCCGGCGGCCAGATCCTGGTTTGCCTCATCCTGCGTCTGGTATTCCTTGATCTCGGTTACAACAGGGCCAAAATACTTCTTGGCATAGTCTGCCGAGACGGTGGACACCTGAACGCCGAGGATCTTGCCCTTCAGGCCTTCCGGCGTGGCATCGAACTTCTCGCCCTTCGGGCCGATGACGGCGGCCGGCGTGTTGTAATACTTGTCCGAGAAGGCAATCGTCTTTTCGCGCTCGGGCGTGATCGACATGGAGCCGATGATGGCGTCGATCTTCTTGGAGGTCAGTGCCGGAATGATGCCATCCCAGGCAACCGGGATCACAACGCACTTTTCCTTGGCTTCAGCGCACAGTGCATCGATGAATTCGATTTCCCAGCCAACCCACTTGCCGCTCGCGTCCGGCGAGGAAAAGGGCGGATAGGGTTCCGCGGCCACGCCGATCTTGAGTTCCTGGGCAGAAGCCGAGCCGAATGCGGCAACGCTGACGGCCAGCGCCACTGCGGCGGACTTGAGAAGGTTCTTCATGATTTTCCCCTTTCGGTAATGTCTGTCTGTTTTTCGTTATTCTAGTGGATGGAACTGATGAACTTCTTCAGCCGCTCCGATTGCGGGTTCTCGAAGATGGCCTCCGGCGAGCCCTGTTCCTCGATATGGCCGCCATGCAGAAACACCACGTGGTTGGCCACCTGGCGGGCAAAGGCCATTTCGTGGGTGACGATGATCATCGTGCGCTTTTCGCGCGCCAGATCGCCAATGACGGTCAGGACCTCGCCGACCAGTTCCGGATCGAGCGCCGAGGTCGGCTCGTCGAAAAGCATGACCAGCGGCTGGATGGCAAGCGCGCGGGCAATGGCGGCACGCTGCTGCTGGCCGCCCGACAGGAATGCCGGATAGGCATCGCGCTTCTCGTAAAGGCCAACGCGGCGCAGAAGTGTTTCGGCCGTGGCAATTGCCTCATCGCGGGATTGGCCGAGCACATGCACGGGCACTTCGATGACATTTTGTAGAACCGTCATGTGCTGCCAGAGGTTGAAGCTCTGGAACACCATGCCGAGTTTCGTGCGGATGCGCTGCACCTGGCGGCGATTGGCGGGCATCAATCCGCCACGGCCATCCTTCTTCATCTCGATGGTTTCGCCATGGATGGAAACCTGGCCTGCCGTGGGCAGCTCCAGCAGGTTGATGCAACGCAGGAATGTGGATTTTCCCGATCCGCTGCCGCCAATCAGGGCGATCACATCCCCCTGCTTTGCACTCAGCGATACACCCTTCAGAACCTCAAGCGGGCCAAAACGCTTGAAAAGATCCCGCACTTCAATGGCTTGCGCCGTTTCCGCCATGTTACCTTCACTGCCGGACGTTCATCGCCCGATCACCTTAACCGACTATTCCCCCAGCAGTTTTTATTGTGTGACGGTGCTGGCGCCGTTGTTTCGATCCGGAGTTTTGCACTTGTCTAAAAATTACTCAAGCGTATAATAAGGGCAACCCCCTGTTTTGATCACCAACACCATAGAGGTTTCCCATGAATGGATACGGCTGCCAGGCCATGGCAACACGGCTATCGCGCGTGCTGATGCGCCGCCCCGGCGCAAGCCTTCTCGCCGCAGATGCCGCACAATGGCACTACGGCCCGACTTTCGATGCGGAAAAGGCGATTGTCCAGCATGGTGAGTTTGCCGCTCTGGTGGCCGCCTCCGGCGCCGAAATCCTCTGGCTGGAAGATGAGGGCGATGGACTTGCCGATTCCATGTTCACGCATGATCCCTCGCTGATGACAGACAAGGGCGCCGTGATCCTGCGCATGGGCAAACCGCTGCGCGCCGACGAACCGGCGCTGCATGCCAAGGCTTATCGCGAGGCCGGTGTCCCGATCCTCGGCACCATCGAGGCGCCGGGCACGGTGGAAGGCGGCGATTGCGTATGGGTGGATGACAAGACGCTGGCCGTCGGTCGCGGCGTGCGCAGCAACCAGTCCGGCATAGAGCAGTTGTCGGCCATTCTCGGCACGATCGGCGTCACCGTTCTCGGGTACGATCTGCCGCTCTGGCAGGGCGAAGAAGCCTGCCTGCACCTGATGTCGGTGATCAGCCCGCTCACCGAAACCATGGCGCTCGTCCATGCGCCGCTGATGCCGGCTGCCTTCTATCTGATGCTGAAGGAGCGTGGCTTTACGCTCATCCATGCGCCGGAAGCCGATTTTGCCGCAAGCAATGGCCTTAACCTCAACGTGTTGCCGACGAGCCCCGGTCAGGTGATCATGGTGGAAGGTTTTCCCGCCACCAAGGCTGCCATGGAAGCCCATGGCTGCACCGTGACCACCTTCGAGGCGGATGCGCTCTGCATCGCCTGCGAGGGCGGCCCGACATGCCTCACCCGCCCGATCCTGCGGCAGGTGGCGTGAACCGGCGCACCTTCCATAGGGCCCCCGAGGCCGAGCGACGCGAGGACCTGATCACCGCGACGCTCGATTGTATTGCCGAGCTTGGCATTCAGGGCGCCACCGTGCGCCAGATCGCCACCCGCGCCGGCGTGACCGGCGGTCTCATCCGGCATTACTTCGCGAGCAAGGACCTGATGATGCAGGAAGCCTATCGCGAGGTGATGCGCATGATGAGCGCGCCGGCCTTTGCGGCCGCCGACAGCGAGGGCACTGCGCGCGAACGCCTGATCCTCTTCGTCGCCGGCAACCTCACGCCACCGGTCACCGATCCGCGCATGCTGTCGCTCTGGGCGGCCTTCATCGGCCATATCCGCGTGGAGCCGGCCTTTGCCGCCATTCACCGCGAAAACTACATCGCCTTCCTGTCGGTGCTGCAGGATCTGCTGCAGGCCTTTTTCGCGGAACAGGGAAAGCCGCTGGCTGCCGATACATGCCGCCACCATGCCATTGCATTGAACGGCCTGATCGACGGGTTGTGGCTGGAGGGAACGCTGGTGTCCGACATGTTTCACGATCATGAACTCGCCGATACCGCCATCCTCTCGGTCGAGCGGCTGCTGGGCCTCAACCCCGGCGATCTCGTCGCTCCCATCCGCACCTGAACTGGAGATTTTTCCGTGCGCTACGCTTCCATCACCGACCGCCTGGCCGATCTCGGTTCCGGCCGCTGGGCCCTTCACCTGCAGGCGCGCCGCATGAAGGCTGCCGGCGAGCCGATCATTGAACTCACCATCGGCGAGCCGGACCTGCCGCCGGACCCGGAACTTCTGGCCGAATGCGCACGCGCCATGCATGCCGGCCGCACCCGCTATTCCAACGGCCGCGGCGAACCGCCGGTCCTGAAGGCGCTGGTGGAAAAATATCAAAAGCGTCGGCCGGGTGTGACGGAAAAGAACTTTCTCTGTTTTCCCGGCACGCAGACCGCGCTTTATGCCGTGATGACCGGGCTGGTGGAAGCCGGCGACGGCGTGCTGGTCGGCGATCCGCTGTATGCCACCTATGAAGGCGTGATCGCCTCGACGGGTGCGCATTTCATCCCCGTGCCGCTTCGCCCGGAAAACCGCTTCCACATGCAGGCGGAAGATCTGGAGCGGGCGATCACGCCGGAAGCGCGTGTGCTGCTGTTGAACACGCCGCACAACCCGACCGGTGCCGTGCTGACCGAGGCGGAAATTGCCGCCATCGGAAAGATCTGCCGCAAACATGATCTCTGGATCGTCTGCGACGAGGTCTATGAACAGCTGATCTTCGGCGAGGATTTTGCCTCGCCCTTCGACATGGCCGAGCTTGCCGAGCGTACCATCGTCGTGTCCTCCATTTCCAAGTCGCATGCAGCACCCGGTTTTCGCAGCGGCTGGGCGGCAGGCCCGGAGGAATTTTGCGAAAGGTTGCTGCCGGTGTCGGAAACCATGCTGTTTGGCGTCCAGCCGTTCATTTCCGACATGACGGCGCTGGCACTGTCCAAGCCCTTTGAGACGGCCGGCATCATGCGCGCCAACTACGAGCGCCGCGCCGGAATCGTCCGCGATACGCTCTCCGGCAGCAATCTCTTGAAGCCGATGATGCCGGAAGGCGGCATGTTCGTGGTGGTGGATGTGACGGCAACGGGGCTATCCGGCGCCGATTATGCGCTGGAACTGCTGCAGAGCCAAAAGGTCGCCGTCATGCCCGGCTCCTCCTTCGGCCATCAGGCGGCTGGTTTTATCCGGATTTCGCTGACGGTGCCGGATGAGGTACTGGAAGAGGCCGTGAAGCGCATGGCGGTCCTTGCCGGGCGGCTCGCGGCACTGCCGGCAGACCAGAAAACGACCTCCACCCCACTGGGCGCCTGACGTCCTTTCTCATGAAAGTGCGGCTCTTGCGCCCCGACGCCAGAGCCGCATTTCTACACACCGAGATAACGATCCTGCAGATCCGGCGTCAGCCCGTCCGGCGGCCCGGCCCACACCGTCTTGCCGTTTTCCAGCACGACGCAGCGATCGGCCACCGGCAAAAGTTCCGACAGCGTCTTGTCGACCACCAGGATCGACAGTCCGTCGCCCTTCAGGGTGCGGATCGCCCGCCAGATGTCCTGGCGGATGACGGGCGCCAGGCCTTCGGTCGCTTCGTCGAGGATCAAGAGGCGCGGATTGGTCATCAGCGCGCGACCGACCGCCAGCATCTGCTGCTCACCGCCCGACAGCGAGCGCGCCATCTGGTCGCGCCGTTCGGCAAGGCGGGGGAAAAGATCGTTGACCCGCTCCAGCGTCCAGCGGCCCGGCCGGGCAGCGGCGACCAGGTTCTCGTAGACCGTGAGGTTCGGAAAGCAGCGGCGGCCTTCCGGCACAAGCCCGATGCCGAGGCGTGCAACCTTGTGCGGCGGCAGGCGCCCGGTCGCTGCGCCATCAAACAGCACCTCGCCGGATTTCGGCGGCATCAGGTTGCAGATCGATTTGATGGTGGTCGATTTGCCCATGCCGTTACGCCCCATCAGGGCCACGACCTCGCCTTCGGCGATGTGAAGGTTCACGCAGAACAGAGCCTGGCTTGCGCCGTAGAAGGTGGCTATATCCTTGACGTCGAGCAGCATCAGGCGTGGTCTCCGAGATAGGCCTGACGCACGGCCGGATCGTTGCGGATCTCGTTTACCGTGCCGGTCGCGATCACCCGACCGTAGACCAGCACCGAAATCCGGTCGGCCAGCGCAAAGACGGCATCCATGTCATGCTCCACCAGCATGATCGGCGCCTCCTGGCGCAGGCTGTCGAGAAAGCCGGTCAGCACCTTGGAGCCTTCCGGCCCCATGCCGGCCATCGGCTCGTCGAGCAGGAAGGCCTTCACATCGAGCGCCAGCGCAATGGCGATTTCCAGCTGGCGTTTTTCGCCATGGGACAGTTCGGATGCCGGCACATGGGCACGCGCCGCAAGCCCTACCCGCTGCAGCCGGTCCATGGCGACATCGGTGAGCGAGCGATCGCGCATCACCGGCTTGAAGAAGGCAAAGCTCGAGCCCTGCCCGGCCTGAACCGCCAGCATGACATTGCGCAGGGCGGAAAATTCACCGGCGAGCGACGAAATCTGAAACGTGCGGCCAAGCCCCAGCCGGGCGCGTTCGGCCACCGGCAGACGGCCAATCTCGCGGCCTGCCAGCGTGATCGTTCCGGAATCGGGCTTCACCGTGCCGCAGATCTGGTGGATCAGGGTCGATTTGCCCGCCCCGTTCGGGCCGATCAGCGCATGGATTTCGCCGGGGTGAAGATCGATGCTGACACCATCAGTCGCCTTCAGCGCGCCAAAGCTCTTGTGGAGGTTCTGGATGGAAAGGACCGGATCAGCCATGACGCACCTTTCCCGCAACGAGACCGATCAGCCCGCCGCGCGCAAAGAGCACGGTTGCCAGCAGGATGAGGCCGAGGAAGAACTGCCAGCGCTCGGTCAGGCCCCCCAGCAGGTATTCGAAGATGACGTAGAGGGCAGCGCCGGCGACCGGCCCCATCAACCGCCCGGTGCCACCGAGAATGATCAGCACGATGAGTTCGCCCGACATGTGCCAGGAAAGCATCGACGGGCTGACGAACCGGTTGAGATCGGCATAAAGCGCACCGGCCACTGCCGTCAGCATGGCGGAGAGGACGAAGGCGGTGAGCCGGATCGGCATCGGCGAAATGCCGATGGAGGCCACCCGCACATCGTTCTGGCGGACCGCCTGAAGCGCCGCGCCGAAGCGCGACGAGCGGATCAGCGCCGAGAGGAGGATGCCGACCAGCAGCACACCGTAGCAGATCAGAAAGAAGTTCATCGGCCGCATGGTGTTGACGCCGGGAAACTGGTTTCTGACGACGATCGACAACCCGTCCTCACCGCCATAGGCCGGCCAGGAGATGGCGAAATAATAGACCATCTGCGCAAAGGCGAGCGTGATCATGATGAAGTAGACGCCTGACGTGCGCAGGCTGATCGCACCGATGGCAAGGCCAAGGACGCCGGCCGTCATCATGGCGACCAGCCAGACGACGAGCATCTGCTTGGAGCCGGACAGACCGAACAGCATCGGATCGCCGGAAAAGGCGTGCGACGACAGGATGCCCGCCACATAACCGCCGACGCCGAAGAAGGCCGCATGGCCAAAGGAAACGAGACCACCAAGGCCAAGCGCAATGTTGAGCCCGGTTGCAGCAAGCGCAAGGATGGCGATACGTGTGGCAAGCGTGATGGTGAAGGGCTGGCCGGCGGCCTGCGCGATGAACGGCACCGCGAGAAGCGCCAAAGCCAGCACGAGATTGAGGATGTTTTCGCGGGTCATCAGAAAACTCCTCATGCCTGCGCCGGAAACAGGCCGCGCGGTTTGACCGCAAGGATGACCGCCATCAGGATATAGATGAGCATGGAGGCAAGCGCCCCGCCGATGAGGCCCGCCTGCGCCGGGGGAACCATCAGCGACAACACCTGCGGCAGAAGCAGCCGGCCCATCGTATCGACGACGCCGACCAGAAGCGCGCCGATGAGAGCCCCCTTGATCGAGCCGATGCCGCCGATGACGATGACGACGAAGGCAAGGATCAGCACCGGCTCGCCCATGCCGACCTGCACCGACTGCAGCGCACCGACCATGCCGCCGGCAAAACCCGCAAGAGCCGCGCCGAGAGCAAAGACGAGCGTGTAGAGTGTGCGGATATCGACGCCGAGGGCGGCAATCATCTCACGGTCGCTTTCGCCAGCGCGGATGCGCATGCCGAGCCGTGTGCGGGAAATCAGCCCATAGAGGCCAAGGGCAACAAGCGCGCCGGCGAGGATGATGGCCAACCGGTAGAGCGGATATTGTGCCCCGCCCGGCAGCGCGACGGCGCCCTCAAGCAGCGGCGGGATATCGAGATAGAGCGGGAACGAGCCGAACAGCCAGCGCATGCCCTCCGAAAAAATGAGAATGAGTGCAAACGTCGCCAGCACCTGATCAAGGTGATCGCGGGCATAGAGCCTGCGGATCACCGTAATTTCGATGAGGGCGCCGGCCGCCGCAGATGCTGCAAGGCTTGCCACAAGGCCAAGCCAGAACGAACCGGTGAAGGCGGCCACGGTTGCGCAGGCAAAGGCGCCCACCATGTAGAGCGAGCCATGGGCCAGATTGATCAGGCCCATGACGCCGAAGATCAGTGTCAGCCCGGCGGCCATGAGAAAGAGCATGACGCCGAGCTGAACACCGTTCAGCAGCTGCTCGATTGCAAGCGCAAAGGTCACGAACAGCCCTTACTTCTTGCAGGCCTGGGCGTAGGCATCGCCATGATCGGTGAAGATCTTTTCGATGATCTTGTTGGTCAGCACGCCACCGTCCTTCACCACTTCCGTCACGTAGATATCCTGGATCGGGTGACGGTTGGTGTTGAACTTGAACTTGCCGCGCGGCGACTGGATGTCGGCCTTCTTCAGTTCGGCGGTAAAGGCGGCCGTATCCTTGACGCTCGCCTTGGACGCGGCAGACAGGATCAGCTGGGCCGCATCATAAGCTTGCACCGCATAGATCGACGGCAGGCGGCCATATTCCTTTTCAAAGGCCGGCACGAACTTCTTGTTGGCCGCGTTATCCAGATCCTTCGCCCACTGGCCAGACGCCTTGGCACCGAGGGCTGCATCGCCGATGGCCGGCAGAACGTCCTGGCTAAACGAGAATCCCGGACCCATGACCGGGATTTTGACGCCCGACTGCGCATACTGCTTCATGAAGGCGATGCCCATGCCGCCTGGCAGGAAGGCGAAGACGCCATCGGCGCCAGACGCACGGATCTGGGCGATTTCGGCGGCATAATCCGTCTGGCCGACCTGGGTATAGACCTCGTTTGCCACCGCACCCTTGAAGTAGCGCTTGAAGCCGGTCAGCGAGTCCTTGCCGGCGGGATAGTTGGGCGCCATGATGAACATCTTCTTGTAGCCCTTGTTGGCATATTCGCCCATGGCTTCATGAAGGTTGTCGTTCTGGTAGGCCGCGTTGAAATAGAGCGGATCGCATTTTTCGCCGGCAAGTGCTGCCGGTGCGGCATTGGTGGAGACGTAGATCTTGCCCTGGGCCACGGCCCCCGGCACGACCGCCATCAAAAGGTTCGACCAGACGATGCCGGTCAGGATATCCACCTCATCACTCTGGATCATCTTGTCGGCGATCTGCACAGCCAGTTCCGGCTTCTGCGCGTCGTCCTCGGTGATGACAGTCACGTCCTTGTTGCCGGACTGCTTGATGGCGAGCATAAAGCCATCGCGCGTATCGACGCCAAGGCCCGCACCGCCGCCAGAGAGCGTGGTGATGAGGCCGATCTTGACCGGTTCGGCCATGGCAAGGGTGGAGGCGCCAAGCGAAAGCGCAAGGGTGGCGGCCTTGAGGAAAGTCTTCATGTCATGCACTCCCGTTTTTGTCTGATGTCCCACTTATTCTTGTCTTCGGCGCCCCGGTTTTCCCGTGTGATCACCGTATTCCGGCTGGGACCATAACCCCCCCAGCACAAACTTTCACAGTCGAAAGAAAACATCCACAGGATGCAGTGGCAAAACCCTGCGCACCATCACGCGGCATGCCCGGATTTCAACCGGAAACGCTGGATCTTGCCAGATTCGGTTTTCGGCAGCGCCTGCGTGAAGACGATGGAGCGCGGATATTTGTAGGGCGCGATGATCGCTTTCACATGCTCCTGCAACAGCTTGGCCAGCGCATCGCAGGCCTGTCCGTGATCGGTGAGCACCACATGGGCCTCGACGATATGGCCACGCGCCTCATCAGCCACGCCGATCACGGCGCATTCCAGCACCGCCTCATGCTTCAACAACGCGGCCTCCACTTCAGGCCCTGCAATATTGTAGCCGGCGGATACGATCATGTCGTCGGAGCGGGCGGCGAAATGGAAATAACCGTCCTCGTCCTCGAAAAAGCTGTCGCCGGTCAGGTTCCAGCCGTCGCGCACATATTCTTTCTGCCGGTCGTCGGCCATGTACCGGCAGCCGATCGGACCCTGCACGGCAAGGCGGCCAATCGTGCCGAGCGGCACTTCGTTCATCTGCTCATCGACAACCTTGGCCCGGTAGCCTGTCAGCGGCTTGCCGGTGCAGGTGGGTTTTGCCTCGCCCAGCCGGTTGGAAATGAAGATGTGCAACATTTCGGTGGCGCCGATGCCATCGAGAATGGAGATACCGGTCTTTTGCGTCCACTCGTCAAACACCGGCCCCGGCAGTGTTTCGCCGGCAGAGACTGCGATGCGCAGCGAAGACAGGTCCACAGCGCCCTCACCCATCGCGGCCAGCATGGCGCGGTAGGCGGTCGGCGCGGTAAAGCAGATGGTGGCGCGATAGGTCTCGATGATCTCCATCATTTTTGGCGGAGTGGCATGTTCGAGAAGCGTGGCGGCGGCACCGAAGCGCAGCGGGAATATGGCAAGCCCGCCCAGTCCGAAGGTGAAGGCAAGCGGCGGCGAGCCGACAAAGACATCGTCAGGCGTGACGGCAAGCACTTCTTTCGCATAGGCATCGGCGATGATCAAAAGGTCGCGGTGGAAATGCATCGTCGCCTTGGCAATGCCCGTCGAGCCGGAGGTGAAGCCTAAAAGCGCCACGTCGTCGCGCCCGGTCTTCACCGCCTCATAACGCACCGGCTTGTTGAGAGCTGCCCGGTCCAGTTCAGCATCGTGATTGGCCGTGCCGTCAAAACCGATGACCTGGGTGAGGAACCGGCTTTCCTTGGCAACCGCCACCAGTTCATCCATCAGGCGCGTATCGCACAGCGCCATCGAGATTTCCGCCTTGTCGATGGTTTTTGCCAGTTCGCCTGCCCGCAGCATTGGCATGGTGTTGACGACAACGGCGCCGGCCTTGGTGGCGGCAAGCCAGCAGGCGACCATGGCCGGATTGTTGGCCGAGCGGATCAGCACGCGGTTGCCGGGCTTCAGGCCATAATCTTCGGTCAGCGCCCGCGCGATGCGGTTCGTCCAGTCCGACAGTTCCTTGTAGGTGCGCCGGCGACCGTTGCCGATGAGGGCAGTGTGATCGCCAAAACCTTTTTCCACCATGCGGTCGGTCAGCTCCACCGCAGCGTTCAGGTATTCCGGGTAATCGAAGCCCTCGAGCAGCAATTCCGGCCACTGATCCAGCGGCGGAAGATTGTCGCGGGCAAACGTATCCACATGGCCAGTGGGTCCCAGCATGGCTCTTGTTCCCTTCGTCTTCTAACGTCCGATGTCGGTTTCCTCTCCGGCATGGTCGTCCTTTTGAGGCTGTTTCCGCCTCTTGTGAGGGAAAGAATTGCACCGGAGGTCGCCCGTGGCAAGACAGAAATTTTAAGTTTGTAATAATTTTGAGGAGCGGCCAGCGAGCGGGCGTCTCAGGTGCGCCAATTCCTGCGGCATCAGGCTCGGGCAACGGAGGAGGCGCAGGGTGCTGACGGGCGAGATGCTGGGCATTGGCTGCGGAAATTATCGCCCGGGTTCCCGGGGGCAGATAGCAAGCGGCGCGATTTACAGTATAGCTCTGTTCCAAGGCCCGTCCGATGCCGCGACCTGCGGAGCACGGCGGCCGATCGTGCAAGATCACATGCGGAAAGCACCATGGCAGCACAGACGGATCAAAACGGTAAAGACCCATCCGATTTCGAGATCGGCAATGCCGGCTTTCGCTTCGACGCGCAGTTGCGCATGATGATGAGTGCCTTCTGGACCTCTGGCGTGCGCGTGAGGGTTCTGCTGCTGACCGTCGGGCTTCTGGCCGTCATCCTGACCACGGTCTATGGGCAGTACCGGCTGAACCACTGGAACACGCCTTTTTACAACGCGCTCGAGCAGCGCGACCTGCCCGCTTTCTTCGAGCAGCTGAAAGTGTTTTTCATCATTGCCGGATCGCTTCTGGTGCTCAATGTCGTGCAGGCATTCCTGAACCAGATGACCGCGCTTTACATGCGCGAGGGTCTTTCGCGCGATCTCGTTGATCAGTGGATGAAGCCGCGGCGCGCGCTCAAACTTGCCAGTTACGGCAAGATCGGCATCAACCCGGACCAGCGCCTGCATGAGGACGCACGAAACCTTGCAGAACTGACGACCTCGCTTGGCATAGGGCTTGTCAATTCGACCATCCTTCTCGTCAGCTTCATTGGCGTACTCTGGGTGATTTCCGCCGATTTCAGTTTCACCATCGACGGGCGCCAGATCGCCATTCCCGGCTACATGGTGTGGGCTGCACTGCTTTATGCGGCAACCGCCTCGCTGATCAGCAATGTGGTGGGGCGCCACCTGCCCCGCCTCAATACGGAGCGTTATTCCAAGGAAGCGGAAATGCGCTTCACGCTGATGCACACCAATGAAAACCTGATGGCGATCACACTGACCAATGGCGAAGACAGCGAGCGCCAGCGCATCCAGCTGTCGATCGGGGCGGTTCTGGCGGTCATCCGCAAGCTTGCGCTTGCCTATACCAACCTGACCTGGGTCTCCTCCGGTTTCGGCTGGTTGACGACAATCGCACCGATCCTCATTGCAGCACCGGTCTATTTCAACGGCAGCATTTCCTTCGGCGGGCTGATGATGGCGGTGGGCGCCTTCAACCAGGTGAACACGGCCCTGCGCTGGTATGTCGACAATTTCAGGCCCATCGCCGATTGGAAGGCAGCCCTTTACCGCGTCTCGGTGGTTCGCCGAGCGCTGAACAAGGTGGACACGGCAGAAAGCCAGCGCCAGCCGATCATACAGCCCTCCTCTACTGGCCAGATCATTCTGAAAGATGTGATACTGCAGGCCGGACCGACCGCTTCCGCTACCGAACGCGGACTGCAGCTTGCCGGTGAAACCGTCATCGAACCGGGCTCGCGGGTGATGATCAACGGTGATCCGAAGGCCAACCGCCACCTTCTCTTCCTCGCGATGGCCGGCCTTTGGCAATGGGGGGAAGGCGAAATCCGGATGCCGCCGCTCGACGACATCCTGTTCCTGTCGCAGAAAGCCTATTTTCCCGACGCGACGTTGCGCGAAGCCATGACCTATCCGAAAAAAGCCACCGACTATTCCGATGAACAAATGGTGGCGGCTCTTTCGGAGGTCGGCCTGGAGCGGCTGGCCGACAGGCTTGACGTGCGTGATCGCTGGGAGCGCGTGCTGGACGAAGAAGACCAGGCGCGGCTGAGGCTGGCCAATGCCCGGCTGATGGCGCCGAAATGGATCGTACTGGATGACGCACTGGAGCTTCTTGATGTGCCCGCACAACAGGAGTTGACCCAGCTCATGGACACATTCCGCCAGACGGGTATTGTCTATATTGGACGCTCGGAGGTGTTTTTGGCGATAAATCCGACACTTGTACACCTTTCGGCATTGCAATCTCTTTAAAGTGTAGAATATAGTCGGAAATACGATAACTATGCTTGATTATACCTCGTTTATAAATCATTAAGTATTAGCACAATACGTTTGACCCACCCATGGTCGTTCCCCCGGAGCCATGATGCAACTTAACCTTGATGTGGACACCTCCGCCCTCTCGCCGCGACATGGTCTCGCGCCGTGCGAGGGACCCAGTGCGACGATCGCCGTGCAGGGCGCTCGCCCATGTGCTGCGTCGGCGGTTGTGGCCGGAACATCGATGGGACAAGAGCGGCCGAAGGCTTCCACGGCTGCGACATCGTCTGCTCCGGAGGTCCGCCTGCAGGCATCACTGCCGTCATCCTTCGGCCCGATCGACAAACACCCACCCCGTTCCGAGACAGAGGAAACGATGCTGAAGGTGATGAACGGGCAGCGGGAAACGCACGCCGACATTGATCTGGCCGAGGCCGCGATCTCGAATGCCGCAGGCTTTGCCAATGCCACACACCATCCGCTTTTCTCAATCAACGCCACCGGAGTGGTCGATTTCATCAACGACGCAGCCCTGCGGCTGTTTGGTTACAGTCGCGATGAACTGATGGGCCTGTCGTCCATGCTGCTGATCCCGGAACGCCTGCGGGACGAATGCCAGCACATTCTCTCGGGCATGATGAACCTCAGCCCCGACGAGTTGAGCGGCAAGGCCTTCGAAATCCGGGCCTGCCATCGCGATGGGCACGAATTCCCCCTCGAAGTCGTGCTGACCGCGTGGGACACCAACGAGGGCCGGCATCTGGGTGCGGCCGTTGCCGATATATCCGAACGACACAGCCGCCAGGCGCGTCTGCTGCGTCTGGCCAATCACGACACCTTGACCGGGCTCTGTAACAGCCATGGCTTTGAAGAACTGCTGCGCGAGCAGTGCGAAAACGGGAATGTCGCCGCGGTGCTCATGCTCGACATCGAGGGGCTGCGCGACATCAACGACCATCTCGGGCCACAGATCCACGATACGCTCGTACAGAGCATTGTCATCCGCACCAGCCTGCCGCTTGGCTTTGATACGGCGCTGGCCCGAATTAGCGCAAGCCGCTTTGCCATCGTTCTGCCTCAGCACGCAACCGGCGACACGGTCCATTCACTGGCCAGGCAGTTGCTGGATGCGCTGGAAACCCCGTTCATGATCAATGGTCACCGGCTGCGCGTTATTGGCAGCGTCGGTTATGCCATTGCGACAGATCAAGCCGACCCGGAAGAGCTTGTGGCCCAGGCCGATTTCGCCCTTCTGCACGCCAAGCGCTCCGACATACACAAAGCGGTGCCTTTCGATGCCTCCCTGCAGGCCGTCGCGCAGAACCGGCGCGCTGTGCAGCGCGACCTGTTGCGGGCGCTGACCAAGCGCGAATTCGTTCTGCAATACCAGCCCCAGGTCAACCTACGCGATGGCAGCCTTTGCGGCATGGAAGCCCTGATCCGCTGGCAACATCCCGAGCGCGGCCTGCTGCCGCCCGCCGAATTCCTGCCGATGCTGGAGCAGAGCGCCTTGAGCGTCGATGTCGGCTGGTGGGTGCTGAACGAAGCACTCCGGCAGCTGGCCGAATGGGCCGCAAGCGGCCTGCCTCTGGTCAAGATGAGCGTCAATCTCTTCCCGTCCCAGATCCGCTGCGCGAACCTTGCCACCGAAGTGGCGGAACTGCTCAAGCGCTATGACGTCGCTCCCGCCATCCTCGAGCTTGAGATTACCGAGACGGCCACGCTTCAGGATGGCGACCAGTCGTTCAAGGTGATCAGCGAGTTGCGTGAACTGGGCGTCGGCATTGCGTTTGACGATTTTGGCACCGGCTATGCCTCTCTCGGCACGCTGCAACGCTACCCGATCACCACGCTGAAGATCGACAAGGGGTTTGTGCGCGATCTCATCACCAAGCAGCGGGATGCCGCCATCACGCGCGCCTTGATCTTGCTGAGCAAGGACATCGGCGTGACCACGATTGCCGAAGGCATCGAGACGGTGGAACAGGAAATCACGCTGAAGATGATGGGATGCGATTGCGGCCAGGGTTATCTCTATGGCCGCTCCATGGCACCGTCGGACATTGCGGCCCAGCTGTCACGCCTTTCGCCGCAAACCGCCCGGCCCGTTGCGCGGGCAAGCTGAAAGCCGCATCAGCACCCCCACGTCGTTCAACGGTGGGGGAACCAGCCTTTCGGGCGATAACGGTTGCCGATAGCGTTTGAAATCAATCCAGCAGAAGGCGCAACTGCACCGCAAGGTCGCGCGCCGTATAGGGCTTTTTCAGCCAGCTGCCATCGGCCGCCAGCTGCTTGCCGGCAATGTCCGGTTCCGCATAACCCGAGGTGAAGAGGATGCGGATATCCGGGCGCCGCTCGCGCACCACTTTTGCCAGCTGATCGCCCGACATGCCGGGCATGGCGATATCGGTAAACAGCAGCGCCACTTCCGGATGTGCGTCAAGAACGGCCAGCGCCTCGATGCCGTTTCCGGCCTGATGCACCGTGTAGCCTGTGTTTTCCAGTCGCGCGACGGCAACCCTGCGCACGCGCGGATCATCCTCCACCACAAGAATGGTTTCCGTGCCGCCGGGTATATCCGGCATGGCGGGCAGATGGCCCTCGCCCGCCTGCAGAACCGATGCATCGATGACGCCGGGCAGGAAAAGCCTGACGCTGGTGCCCTGCCCCTGCTCGCTGTAAATCTGGATATGGCCGCCGGACTGGCGCACGAAACCATAGACCATGCTGAGGCCGAGCCCGGTTCCGGCTCCGGTCGATTTGGTGGTAAAGAACGGCTCGAAAGCACGCTGCTTGACCTCATCCGTCATGCCGGTTCCCGTATCGGTGACGGCAACCAGAATGTAATAGCCGGCGCGCACCTGCGGGTACATCTGCGCATAATCCATGTCGAGATGGACACGGCTGACCTCAATGGTCAGCTGGCCGCCCTTCGGCATGGCGTCGCGTGCGTTGAGCGTCAGGTTCAAGAGCGCGTTCTGCAACTGCGGGCCATCGACAAGCGCCTCGTTGCCACCCCCGCGAATGGTCGTGCGCAACTCGATGCGGTCGCCGATGGTGCGGCGGATCAGCTCTGAAAAGCTGGAGACCATCTGCCCCAGATCGGTCATGCGGGGGTTGAGCGGCTGGCGCCGACCGAAGGCCAGCAACTGGCCCGTCAGCTTGGCGCCGTCATCGGTTGCCCCTTGCGCTTCTTTGAGAAGCGTCAGGGCCTTCGGATCCTGCAGCTTCATCTCCAGCATTTCCAGATTGCCGCTGATGATCGTCAGGAGATTGTTGAAGTCATGCGCAAGCCCGCCGGTCAGCTGGCCGATGGCTTCCATCTTCTGCGCCTGGCGCAGTTCTTCCTCGATGCGGTGGCGGCTGGTGAGATCGCGGATGAAGCCGGTAAAGATGCGTTTGCCATTGGATACCGCCTCGCCAACGGCAAGCTCCATCGGAAATGTCGAACCATCCTTGCGCAGCCCTTTGACCACGCGCCCGATGCCGATGATGCGGCGCTGGCCGGTGGTCATGTAGTGGCGAATGTAACCATCATGGCCATCCCTGTCGGGCGATGGCATGAGGGTCGACACATTGCGTCCCTCCACTTCCTCTGCGTCATAACCGAACAGGTCTTCCGCCGTGGAGGAAAACGAGGTGATGATGCCGGCCTCGTCAATCACGACCATGGCTTCCGGCACGGTCTGCAGGATCGACCGGAAATGCGCCTCGCGCACCGCGAGGTTTTCCTGGATAGTGGCGGCGGCGCGAAAATCCTCGTTGATCTGGACGACCAGCGGGCCTTTGCCATCGGCCACATCCGCCATCACCCAGCGGCTGAGAACCGAAATCGTATGGCCGTCCTTATGGCGATATTCCAGATTGCCCTTGAAGGCGCCCTCGGCGCGGATGACGGCGACAATATCGGCCAGCACAATCGGGGGTGAAGGCTGCAACAGCGCCAGTATGTCGAGCCCCTCCACCTCCTCGGCGCTCCAGCCGAACAGGCCGGAACTGCCGGCACTCCAATGAGAGATCAGCCCTTCGGCATCATGCGCGATGACATTGATCGGACCAAGAAGCGACAACAGGCTCGATACATCGAATGTCTGCCCGGCATTGACCTTCTCACCCATAGAAAACCCTAACAGTCAAAGCGATTGCACGGGGCCACGTTCAATGCGGCCAGACGGCCTGCCTGGTCTTTGCGCCACGCTCGCCGATTTCCTCATAACTATCGCCATCGCCGCACAGCGCAAGCAGTTTTCCGGGCTTGGCGATATCGAACGCGTGGCGGCCGTTGGGGGCAATCACACCACGCGCAATCAACTTGGTAATCGTGCGTGAGACAGTTTCGATGGTAAGGCCGAGGTAGTCGGCCATGTCCTGCCGGCTCATCGGCAACTGTACCGTGCGGCCGAGCTGCCGGTTGCCCTGCATGCGACGGGCCGTCAACATCAGGAAGCTGCAGACGCGTTCCTCGGCGCTCTTGCGTGACAGAAGCACCATCTGGTCCTGGGCGGCTGCCATTTCGTCGCACATCAAGGCAAAAAGCCGCGGGCGAAGTTCTGGCGAATGCTCGACGGCATCCTGAAAAGCCTTCTTGGTGAGACGACGAACCTTGACCGGCGTGACCGCTTCGGCGCTGTAGAGATAGACATCGCGCAGTGTCAGCCCCACCATGTCTCCGGCATAAAGAAAGCCGGTGATGACACGACGCCCATCGCCTATGATCTTGAAAATCCTCAGGACACCTTCAGACACCTCGAAGATGTGCTGGGCACGGTCCCCTTCCCAGAACAGGCCGGCGCCGACGTCCAGCGTCTCACGCGGCACCGCGGCAAACAGTTCGTCAAGCGTCTCCAGCTGCGGTTTCATCATCGCTACGGCGGCGAAATTGGAATGTGCGTTTGAGCCCGTCGAAAGCATTGTGCGTCCCTCTGTCCTGATGGCCAAACTATGGCGGGGAGCGGTGACAGAAGGATGCCGGGCATGTTACGGTGGGTTGAAATGTGTAACAGTCTGTAACAGCGCATAAAGCAGTCGGGTAAAGCATGACGAAACTCGAGCGGCGGGCCGAGCGGATCCTCATCGTCGATGACGATCCGCGTATCCGCCAGATGGTGACCCGTTATTTCGAGGATGAAGGCTTTCTCGTCACCGGCGCTTCTGACGGCGCTTCGATGCGCAAGGCGCTTGCCGATTACACAATCGACCTCATCCTGCTCGATCTGGTGCTCCCCAACAGCGAAGATGGCCTGGCGCTGGCCCGCGAAGTGCGCGCAACGTCAGACGTGCCGATCGTCATGCTGACCGGGCGCGACGATGTGGTGGACCGCATCATCGGCTTGGAAGTGGGTGCCGACGACTATATTCCAAAACCCTTTCACCTGCGTGAAGTGCTGGCGCGGGTGCGCAGCATCCTGCGCCGTCGCCGGCCGGTGGAAGCGCCGCAGGTCGAGATAGGACAGGTGTTTGCCTTTGACGGCTGGCGCCTGGAAATCAGCCGGCGCCGGCTGCTCAACCCCAACGACGAGGAAGTGGATCTCACCACCGGCGAATTCGACATGCTGACGGTGATGATCCGCAATGCCGGCCGGGTGTTGACCCGCGACATGCTGATGGACCAGACGCGGGGGCGCCAGATGGAAGCCTTCGACCGTGCCATCGATGCGCAGATCGCGCGCCTGCGCAAGAAGATCGAGACCAACCCGACACATCCGGTGCTGATCCGGTCGGTGCGCGGCGTCGGTTACATTTTCACGGCAGAGACCAGCACGTCCTGAAGGCCGCGCAAGCGCTCATTCCGGGATCGGCATCAACTGGCAGCCGGTCTCAATGGCCAGTTTCTGCAGGTGTTCCGAGAGGGTCTGGCGAACGCCCTCCTCATCCACGACCGCCATCACCACATAAAGAGGCACGTCGAGCAGGTGCTCGTCCGGCGTGTCACGGCGATGCACAAGGCAAAGGCCCTTCAGGTATCCATTGGCATTTTCGCACACCATCAGGCGATCGAAAGCCCGGCCCTCCCGCTGTGCGGCAATCACGTCCTCGCAGGTGCGGCGCCAGGTGGAAAGCTCGGCGTGCGCATCGGCGGCATGCACCAGCGCAAAGGCGCGGTCCACTTGTGATGTCGTGATATCGGCAACCCGGTAACCGGAAACCATGAACTTTCCCTTCGAGGGGCAACCCCTTCCTGCGCCTGCAGATGCGCTGCCACCGGCAGGCTGACTGCAATGGGAAAACCTGGCGCGCAGAAGGCCCGCGCGCATTGAGCAAAATCAACTGCGAGCCATTTGCGCGCACCAAAACGGTCAGATGAGGTCAGGCCGTTTCGAGGATGGGGCTTTCCAGAAGTGTTCCGGTTGTGACATCGGCGATGCCGAGATCGGTCTGGTGGGGGCCGGCATTGCAGGCAAGCGTTGCGCCAAAACAGGCCTTGAACACCAGATAAGGCGGCTGCCAGCCAACGATGCGATCCATCTCCGCCTTGAGGGCGGCAAAGCCCAATGCCAGCTCGGCAATGCTGCCATCGGCCACAAGGCCCGCAAGCGGCAGCGGCAGCACCGCCTTCACCACGCCGTCAGCGGCAACGGCAAGCCCGCCGCCTGCGGCAATCACCGCATTGGCAGCCGCTGCCATGTCTGCCGGGTCCTTGCCGAACACCGTCAGATTGTGGCTGTCATGCGAGACGGTGGTGGCAAAAGCGCCGCGCCAGGTGCCCCAGCCGGTGAGGAAACCGATGCGCGGTGTGGCAGGTGAAAGCCCATGACGATGGATGACGGCAATCAGCGTCGTATCCTCCGGCGGCACCACATGGCCATCGGCAATCTCGGCGGTCGCTTCGCCCCATTGCGTGAAGCGGGGCCGATCGATGGTGGCGATGCGGGCGGAGGAGCCCGTGGCCGGAACCCGGAAATCATCGGCCGTGAGGGCTGACAACTTCATCGTATCGCCAAGCGTCACCGTTTCGGTGGCAGAGGGCGGCGACAACAGCGCGCCACCGGCGGCAACCTCGCGTCCGGAGACCAGCACGCGGCGGGCCTCGAAACTGTCCAGATCCTCGAACAGCACCAGATCGGCGCGACGTCCGGGCGCGATCAACCCGAGATCCGGCCGGCCAAGCCGGCGCGCGCCGTTGATGGTAGCCGCCTGCAGCGCCCATTGTGGCTTCATGCCGTAGCGGACCAGACGGCGCACCACATCATCCATACCGCCGGCTGAGTGGAGATCGTCGGGAAACACATCGTCGGTGCAGAGCGTCACGGTTTGCGGCAGGTGGCCGAGCGCGTTCAGCGCCTCGACGAATTCCGGCAGCAGGTGATCATGGCTGCCGCGAAGCTCGATGGTGAGGCCGGCGCGCAGCTTTTCGAGGAGATCGGCGCCGGACACCAGCTCATGATCCGAGGTGACGCCGGCGGTGATGAAGGCCTGCAGATCGGGGCCGGAAAGGCTGCGGGCATGGCCGCAGATCAGCTTGCCGGTCTCCAGCCCCGCCTGAATGATGCCCTCCATCCGCGCGTCGCCTTCGATGATGCCGCGCATGTTCATCATTTCGGCAATGCCGGCGATATCCGGCCGCGCCAGCAGGGTCTGCAGCACATCCGGCCCGAAATAGGCCCCTGCAAGCTCAAGACCCGGCGCCGAGGGAACAGAGGACGGAGCGAGCAGGATGACCCGCAGCGGCAGGTCGATCACCGCGTCGGCTGCCCAGTTAACCCCGGCAAGGCCTAGCACATTGCCGAATTCATGCGGATCCCAGACCACGGTTGTTACGCCGCGCGGCACCACGGCCTGCGCATAACCGGCGGGCGTCACCATCGAGCTTTCGATGTGCATGTGCGTATCGATGAGACCCGGCGACAGGAAGGCGCCGGCGGCATTGATGAGGGTTGCGGCATCGGTGCGGCTGCCCGGCGCATGGACGCTTGCAATCATCGGGCCGACAATGCCGATATCTGCGGCGCGAAGTTCGCCAGTCACCACATCCACCAGCGTTCCGCCCTTGACCAAGACGTCAAAAGGCCCTTCTCCACGCGCGGCCTGCACGGCGCGGCGGCGCAGTTCCGGCAGGTTGAGATCGAAGAGTTCGAAGGGACGGGTCATCGGGATGCTTCACTTTTAAGAATGTCGAGTATGAGTTTTCGCGCGGCGTCCACATCGATGTCGACGGCATAATCGGCGTTGAACGGAGCACGGCCGTCGCGGATTTCAACCACCGTGCGGCCGCGTGTATGGGTACCGGAAAGCTCGATGTCGAGCCTTGCGCGGCGCCAGGTGACGAGATCGTCGCGGATGAAGGCAACGGCGGCAACAGCATCGTAGAGCGACATGGCGGGACGGCCGCGCTGGATGGCGATGTCGATAAAGCCGGCGAGAAGATCGGCGATCAGCGTGGCGTTGCGCCCGCCCGCCGCGCGCACCGGCACGACATCGGCAGGCGACGCCAGAACCTTGCGGCAGAGATCGAGATCGACCATGCGCAGCGGCAGGCCATGCGAGAGCACGATGGCGAGCGCTTCGGGATCGGCAAAGGCATTGAATTCGGCCGACGCCGTGTGGTTGCCCGTGGTGACGCCGCCGCCCATCCAGACGATATCATCGATTTCGGCAGCCAGATCGGGGCGCGCAAGGGCAAGCGCTGCCAGATTGGTGAGCGGTCCGAGCGCCAGGATACGGCGCGGCAGCCCATCCACATGCTTGCGCTGAAGCCAGCCGCACAGCGCTGAAAAAGCATCCTCGGCGTGCAGGACCACAGAAACCTCGGGCAGGCGCTTGCCCGCACTTGGCATTCCGTGATCGCCGAGGATGCTTTCTGCCGTCTCAAGACGGCCGAGCACGGGAGCAGAACGCCCCCGAAAGAGTGGAAAGGACCAGCCAAAGGCCATGCTTGCGCCGCAGGCATTGCGCTCGACCTGTTGCAGTCCGGCATTGCCGAAAACCAGCGACACTCCATCGACCGGTTCACGGCCATGGTTTGCCACCAGAATGGCGGCGATATCGTCAAAACCCATGTCGGTATCGACCCAGACGCCCATCACGCCCTCCTGAAAAGGGCGCGGCCGGAAGAGGCGCAGATGTGGCTGGAAAGGATTGGCTTTGAAAATTCGCCGCGCGCAATGGCCTGGAAAGGACCTGAGACCAGGCACATCACGCGCGGCTGACGGACCTGCTCCGCCGCTATCGGAACATGGCCGGTCATCTCTAATTTCATGTCTGGGGCTTCCGGGCGAACGCCTGTTATCAGCGTCTGTCCATCCCGTTCACCAAACGCCTGAAGCAAGGCGGAAATGGGGCTGGCGCACAGCTTTGCAAGGCCAAGATTACGAATGTTGCGATGGGTGGGCGGGCCCGCCCTGAACGAAACGACCATCGTCATTGCCCCGCCCCTTCCGCCATGTCGGGCAACAGGCTGCGGCAGGGGCCGGTCGATTGGCGAACCACCAGCATCATCGGCACGCTGGGCCGTTCGGCCGTGACCGTGCCGGAGGCCGCCACGCGTCCGCGCGGCAGTCCTTCTATGACGGCTGTGAGCGCTGCGACGGCAAGCCGCGCGATCTCGGCCATGTCCATGCGCAGCGTGGTCAGCGATGGCGTCACCACCGAGGACCAGATGAGATCGTCAAACCCGGCAACGCTTGCCTGGTCCGGCACGGCAATGCCGGCACCCTGCAATTCGGTCAGCGCGCGAACGGCCGTCAGATCCGACAGCGCCGCAAAAGCGGTGAACCCCTGGCGAACGCAGGCGGCAAGACCGAGCGGACGGCCCGGCACATCAGGCGGCGCCAGCTTTTCGAGCCAGACCACTTCAACCTTGGCATCCGGTCCAAGGCCGCTCTTTAACCCGCCGACCCGATCGTTCTGCACCGTGGACTGGGGGCTCCCGGCAAGGATCAGCACCTTGCGATGACCAAGCCCGCGCAGATGCGCGCCCATCTGGCGCCCGCCATCCCAATGATCGGATGAGACGGTATTGCCGGGGGTCGAGGGCGTATCGATGACGGCGACGGGGCAGCCGATATCGGAAATGCGCGTGCCACGGCGCGGGATCACCACCATGCCATCGACCCCGCGGTCGATCAGCCGGTCGATTGCTTCGGTCTGCACGCCGGTATGGCCGCGCGAATCGCCGATCAGCACCCCGTAGCCGGCGGTGGAAGCAGCCTGTTCGATGGCCTGGGCAATCTGCGGAAACAGCGGATTGGCGATATCGGGCAGGACAAGCCCGAGAACACCGCTTCTGCCGGTGCGCAGCGCCCTGCCCGCCATGCTCGGCACATAGGAGAGATCCCGCGCCGTCTCACGGATGCGGTCTGCTAGTTCCGGTGATACCCGCCCCTTGCCGGAGAGAGCGTTGGACACGGTGGCGACGGAAACGCTCAGCGTTTCGGCGATCATGGCCAATTTCGGTTTTTCGCTGCGCATCGGGAAACTGCCAATGATTAATCGTTTAAGCGATTACTGCGAACGCCTGCCCCTGTCGAGGAAATTCTGGCGCTCCAACGCCAAATTGAAGGCCGAAGCCCTGACAGCGCGAAGAACAATCGGCATTTTCCACGCCCGCCCGGTTTTTTGAAGGATTATTCCTTGCGCGAGAACCCGTGTAAGTGGCACGAAACATGCATAATTGATCAGATATCTGCCGCAGAATATTGGCAGGATGAACCACGATACCGGGAGTACGGTGATGCAAGCCCTGCAGCCGCTGAAGAACGACAGTCGCCGCTCGACGCCGGCCCGCATGGAGCCGTTGGCGAAGCTGCCGGTGTTCTTCAACCTTGCCGACAAGCGCGTGGTGCTGGCAGGCGGCTCCGATGGCGCGGCCTGGAAGGCCGAACTGCTGGTCGCCTGTGGCGCCACAGTGCATGTTTTCTGTCCGCAGCATGACCTTTCCGATACATTTTCAGGCATGATTGCCGAGCAGGCGACGCGCGATGTGCCGCGCATGGTGCTTCACGACCATCCCTGGCACATCAATATCTTCGAAAATGCGGCGATGGCGCTCGGTGATTGCGAGACGGACGAGGAAGCGAAGGCGTTTTATTGTGCCGCCAAGGCCGCCGGCGTGCCCGTCAACGTTATCGACAAGCCCGCCTTCTGTCAGTTCCAGTTCGGCTCCATCGTCAACCGCTCGCCGGTGGTGATTGCCATTTCCACCGATGGCGCCGCCCCCATTCTGGCGCAGGCCATCCGCCGTCGCATCGAAACGCTTCTGCCGCCGGCGCTGAAAGCCTGGGCGGAGATCGCCCAGAACATTCGCGAGGCGATCAACGAAAAGCTGAAGCCCGGTACCGAACGGCGCAGCTTCTGGGAAGGGTTTGTCGACCGGGTGTTTCGGGAGGCACCGAGCGAAACAACCGCTGCCACGCTGGTGGCCGATGCCGGGCGTATTGCCCATGGAACCGGTGAACAGCCGGTTGGCCGCGTGACGCTGGTGGGCGCCGGCCCCGGCGATGCGGAACTGCTGACGCTGAAGGCCGTGCGCGCGCTGCAGGCGGCCGACGTTATTCTCTTCGACGACCTGGTGTCTGGCGACGTGCTGGAACTGGCGCGGCGTGAGGCAAAACGCATGCTGGTCGGCAAGCGCGGCGGTCGGGAAAGCTGCAAGCAGGAAGATATCAACGCGACGATGATTGCCCTTGCGAAGAGCGGCAAGCGCGTGGTGCGGCTCAAATCCGGCGACCCGATGATTTTCGGTCGCGCCGGCGAGGAGATCGAGAGCCTCGAAAAGGAAGGCATTCCCGTCGAAATCGTTCCCGGCGTCACCTCCGCCACGGCCATGGCCGCCCGGCTCGGTGTTTCGCTGACCCATCGCGACCACGCCCAATCGGTGCGCTTCGTCACCGGCCACTCGCGCAAGGGCGAACTGCCCTCCGATCTCGACTGGTCAAAACTTGCCGACCCCACGGTTACTACCGTCTTTTATATGGGCGGGCGCACGGCATCCGCGATTACCGCAAAACTGTGCGAGAACGGCATGGCGAAGGAAACGCCTGCCGTCATCGTCAGCGCCATTGCGCGCGAAGAGGAACGGCGCTGGGTGGGCAAGCTTATCGACATGCCCTCCGCCATGGCCGAGATCGGCTACGAGAACCCCGTCCTGATCGGTATCGGCGATGCCTTTATCAAGGCGAAGGCCTTTGCCACGCTTGCACCGTCCGACACCGAAGTGCCGGTTCAGCAAGCCATCTGACAGGTGCTAGCGGCCTCCAGTCTTCGTCTTCGGCCGCTCTTCGCGCAGCGCCGCGGTGACCGACAGGAGAAGATCGACATCCTCGAGATCCTCCACCGCGACCGACAGTTTTGGGCGCCAGTTGGGGTGGCTCTCGCTGGTGCCGGGAATGTTGGTCGGCTGCTTTTCCCGGGTTAAATCCGCCAGCCGCACCGCGAGAAGCATGGCCGGCGTGCGGGCCAGAAACCGGTGCAGCGACAACACCAGCAGTTCCAGATCCGCATCTTTCAGCTTGCCGTTGTCGGCCTCTGGAGCGGCAAGCCCCTCGGCTTCCAGCGCGCGCACGAGATCGGCTTTTTCAGTCACGCGGGCCTTGAGATCGAGCTTTGCCGTTTTCTGCGGCACAAGGCCGTGGTCGGCGCGCGCCTTGATATCGGCGCCCGACCACCAGCCGCCCAGCGTCTGATGGTCATGGGTGGAGACGCAGGCAAGCGACAGGGCCGGATAATCTTCGGCGGCGACAAAACCCTGCTCATTCCGCTCATAGGGAAAGATGCGGTAGGAGAGAAGCGCGGAGCGGGTCAGATCCTCGCGCAGCCCTTCTGGAAGGTGGCCGAGATCCTCGCCGATCAGCAAGCAATGATGATCATGTGAGGCATCAGCCAGCACCTGCAGCAGATCGTCTTTCGGATAAGCGACATAGGCCCCCTCGGCGGGCGTGCCATCGAAGGGCACGAGAAACAGCCGCGCCAGCGCTGCGGCATGGTCGATCCTGACGGCACCGGCATAACGCATCGCCGCATCCAGCATGCGCCGGTAGGGGGACGGATCGCCCGAAGCAATCCTTGACGGCAGGAAGGCGGCAAGCCGCCAGTCCTGTCCCTCAACCGCCCACGGATCCGGCGGGCCGCCAATGCTTGCCGAAGAGACGTAGATGTCTGGTTCGCTCCAGGTGGCCGAACCATCCAGTGCCTCGCCAACCGCCAGATCGAGATAAAGCCCGATGCGCAGGCCTGCCTGTTCGCCAGCGCCCACCACATCGGACAGCTGCACATGGGCGACCCATTGCAGCCACATGTGAAACTCCACTTCGTCCAGCCGCGACTGGGCAAAGCTCGTCACGGCCGGGCTGTCCGGCGCCTGCATCTCCTGCGGCCACGCGCGCCAGCCCGCAGACAGGCCGCGCGACACCATATCTGCCGAGATCACCTCGAACAGGGCATGCAGGCGCAGGCTCTCACCGGATTTTTCACGAAAGCTATCAAACGCCGAGGCCATATAGGAGCCGGTCACGCTATTGGCCTGCCGCCATGCCTGCCACAGAAGCCGCAGTTCACGCAGCTTGACCGCTGCCACCTCGGGATAATCGACAAGTTTCGACTGCCGCAGTTTCTGTACCGCCTTGTCGAGGTCGCGGCGCGGCTCAAAGCCGGGCACCTGATCCACCGCGATATAGAGCGGGTTCAGCCATTGGCGGCTGGAGGGTTCATAAGGGCTGCAGCGGGCGGGCTCTGCCATGAAGGGCGCGTGAAGCGGGTTGAGCCCGATGAAATCGGCACCGAGCCGCCCGGCAAGGCCGCAGATGGCGCGCAGATCGGCAAAATCGCCGATGCCCCAGTTGCGCTTCGACCGCAACTCGTAGAGCTGCAATGTCAGGCCCCAGACGCGATCGCGCGACAGCACGTCCGGCAGGAAGCAGACGGGCGGCAGCGATGCGAGCGTCACTCCCTCCACCGTCACGTTGAGAGCGGACAGGATCTTGCGCTTGGTGTCGGTCGAGATCGCAACCGCGCTGCCATCGGGATCGGGCCGCGTGAACTCGATGCCATGCTGGCGCGCCAGCGTATCGAGCGGCGACGGCCTTGTCTCGGACTTTGCAACAGAGGTCTTGTCAGCCATCAGCCAAACTCCACACCAGCGACCACGGCGCCGCCTCGCCCGCATCGATATGGCCAAGACGATAGATCACCTCGCCGGACGCCGGCAGCGGCACGCGGCAGGCCCGCGCCGTCAGGTTCGCCTGCAATTGCAGGCGCTTGCCCCCTAAGCCCCATTCGACCAGAAGGCCATCGCCCTCCCGCTCAAAACGGGCGACACCGCCGGCGGATGCGGCGAGAAGTGGAACGATATGCTGCCGCCTCAGCCCGATCAGCGTGCGGTAAAAGCTCAAGCTTTCCTCGGCTTCCGGCGCCGAGAGTTTTGCCCAGTCCAGCTTGGCGCTTTCGAAGGTCTTGCGCGCCGTCGGGTCCGGCAGGTCGTCGGCATCGAACCCGGGCAGGCGCGACATTTCCTCGCGGCGGCCCTTGCGAACCTTCTCGTTCAACTCCTCATCAAAATCGCAGAAGAAGGGAAAGGGTTCGCGCGCGCCCCATTCCTCGCCCATGAACAGCATGGGCAATTGCGGGGCAAGCAGATAGACGGCGGCAACCGCCTTCATGGCCTCAAGCGGCTGCGAGACGATCATGCGGTCGCCCAGCGCGCGGTTGCCGATCTGGTCGTGGTTCTGGATGAACGAGATGAAGGCGGTGGGTGGCAGGTGACGGCTCGGCATGCCGCGTGCCTCGCCGCGATAGGGCATGTGTTCGCCCTGGAAAACGAACCCTTCGGCAAGCGCCCGCCCAAGCTTTGCCGGATCGCCGGCATAATCCTGATAATAACCAAAATCCTCGCCGGTTGCCGCGATATGCAGCACGTGGTGGATGTCGTCGTTCCACTGGGCGGAGAAATGCACCGGCTTACCTTGCGCGTTGCGGCGCAGCAGGTCGCTGTTGTTATCCTCGTTCTCGACGATCAGATGCACATGGCGATCACCGGCTTCGGCGCGCACACGGCGCGCCAGTTCATGCAGCAGGTGTTCGCGCGTATCGTCCTTGATGGCATGGACGGCATCCAGCCGCAGGCCATCGAACCGGAAGTTGCGCACCCAGTAGATGGCGTTTTCGATGACGAATTCACGCACCGGGCGGGATGCCTCACCATCGTAATTGATGCCGCTGCCCCAGGGTGTCTTGTGATGTTCGGTAAAAATCGGCGCATAGGCCGGCAGGTAATTCCCGTCAGGCCCGAAATGGTTGTAGACGACATCGAGCAGCACGCAGATGCCGCGCCCATGGGCGGCATCGATCAGCGCCATCAGGTGTTCCGGGCGGCCATAGCTGCTTTCCGGCGCATAGGGCAGCACGCCATCATAACCCCAGCCATAGGTGCCCGGAAAATCGCTGATCGGCATGATCTGCAAAGCCGTCACACCCAGATCGGCCAGATGATCGAGACGGTCGATGGCGGCGAGAAACGTTCCTTCAGGGGTAAAAGCCCCGATATGCATCTCATAGATGACCAGTTCCTCGATAGGCCGGCCGCGCCAGTCGGGATGGCGCCAGACATAGGTTTCGAGATCGATCACCTCGCTCGGGCCATGGACATCGTCTGGCTGGTGGCGCGATGCGGGATCGGGAACGGTCAGGCCATCCGGTAGCACAAAGGCATATTTCGTGCCGGCGCCCGCCCCTTCGACCGCGCGTTCATGCCAGCCGTCGCCAGCGCGCGTCATGTCCAGCATCTCCTCGCCGATCTTCAGCCGGATGGCTTCATGATGGGGAGACCAGAAGCGGAACCGGGTCTGCGATGGGGAAAGAACAGGGCCGAACAGGAATTCAGACACGGATGACGCCTTCTGCGGGAGGGATTGGCTGGTCAACTCGCGGACGCCCGAAAGGTTTCCCGCCCTCTTCCACACAGCCTCACGTTTGGCCGTTGCGGAGAACAACAGCCATGCCGTGCAAGCCACGGAGATCGCATGGAAAACACCGTAAAAAATCTCGAAAAAGCCCGCAAATGCGGGGTTTCGAGCAGCGCTGGACAGCGTCACGCAAGTTTCATCCAGGAAAGTGACACATCATCTCTGCGAACGCCCATCATTAGAAAAAGCCAGAAGAGCGCGCCCCCGCAGGAGGATCAGTCCCCTTTTCACTTTGAGGTTAGCCATGGCTACGATCACATTTGCAAATACCAAGGGAGGCGCCGGAAAGACCACGGTCGCTCTCATTCTTGCCGCAGAACTTGCCGAACGCGGGCACCGCGTTGCCATTCTCGATACCGATCCGCAGCAGTGGATTACGCGCTGGAACGGCCTTGCGGACACGCCGGCCAAGTTCACCGTCGTCTCCGATATCACCGAAGACACGATCGAGCGCGACGTAAAGGCGCTGTCGAAGACGATGGACTATGTCATCATCGATGTCGCCGGTGGCATTTCACCGCTGCTGGCCAAGGCGATCGGGCTGTCGGACCGGGTCATGATCCCGGTCCAGGGTTGCGCCATGGATGCCGTGGGCGGTGCGCAGGTTCTCACCATCCTTCAGGAACTGGCGATCCAGTGCGAGATCCGCATTCCCCATTCCGTGGTGCTGACACGCATCAATTCCATCATCACCACCCGTGCGCTGACGGCTGTGAAGGCGCTTCTCGCCGAAAAGCAGGTGCATGTGCTCGAAACCGCCCTCATCGAGCGCGCGGCCTATCGCGACATGTTCGTGACCGGCGGCACGCTGCACACGATGGAACCGGAGCGCGTCAGCAACCTCGACAAGGCGCGTGAAAATGCCCGCCAGTTTGCCGAGGAAATCATGAGCCTCGTGCCGATTAAGGTCGCAAAACCGAAGACTGCCAAGCCGAAAGTCGCGAAAGCGACGAAGGTCGAGCCTGCCAGCAAGCGCAAGGCCGCCTGAGAAATCCTCTTCCGCCAGATCCACCGCCCAAAAAAGCAGAAGGCGCCCGCAGGCATGCAGGCGCCTTCTGCCGTCTCCATTTCCATCAGGCAGTCAGCTGCACCGTCAGTTCCTGGCCGCCAAGGCTTGCGGTAAAGGCGGAGGCTGCCGGGATCAGCGGCGCACCGCAGAGCGTGCCGGTGGTGACCACATGGCCCTTCTTCAGGGATCCCCCCATCGGCAACCCGCCATTGGCGGCAGCAATGACGGCCGCCAGCGGATCACCATCGGGATGCCTCACCGCGTCCTCGAATAGAACCGTGTCGCCATTGGTGAGCCGAAGCGTGCCAAGGTCTGCCCCTTCGGCAAGCAGGGAGCGATCAAGCGCCGGGCCGACGATATAACCGGCATTGCTCATCATGTCCGACAACAGAAGCGGCAGAGAGCTGCCGGGGCCTTGCGTATAACGGCTGCGCACCAGTTCGACGCCGATGGCAACGCTATCGATGGCGTCCACCACATCCTGCCTCGTGTAGGGTTCTGTGCGCGGCGGCAGGTCGCTGGAAAGCGTCAGCGCCAGTTCGATTTCCACCTTGATGCCGGTGCAGAAGGGCGCACTCGGGTCCGTGCGGACAAAGATCAGCGGCGCGCCATAGAGCCCGCCATCGCGCAGCGAAAACTTGTAGCCCTCGGGCACGGCCACCCCCAGCCGGTTCAGGATGTCGGCCTGAATGGTATAGGCGCCGGCCACATCCGGGGCGGCAAGGCCTTCGGTGCCGATTGTCTGGCCATCACGCATGGCATTCGCGAGAAGGGTGGCGAGGTCTGTCGTTCCGGTGGCGTCGTTGATGTCTGTCATGTCGTTGATCCCCCAATGATGTGCATGCCTTGCATGTCTTCAAGCCGGCAGCAACCGCCGCGCCGACAAAACAAAACCCCGGCTGCCTTTTCAAGCGGACCGGGGTTTTTCGTGATGGGCCACCTTCCCGGAGAGGAGCGGCGGCCGAAAGGTTCGGGTCAGCGGTTTGCCGGCGCCTGATGCTCGGAGGAATCAAGAATCCGGCTGAGGCTGAGGGCCGCAAGCGTACAGATTGCACCGGAAATCAGGTAGCCGCCGATGAAGATGATGCCGAAATTGCTGGCGAGACCCAGCGCCACCAGAGGTGCGAAACCTGCCCCCACCAGCCAGGACAGATCCGACGTCAGCGCCGAGCCGGTGTAACGATACTGCAGGGCAAAGCGCGAGGACACGGCACCCGATGCCTGGCCGAACGAAAGACCGAGAATGCCGAAACCGATGATAATGAAGGCATCCTGCCCTTTGCCGCCTGCATCGAGAAGGAACGGCGCCGAGAAGCTGAACACGGCAATGATGGCAGCCCCGATCATCAACTGCTTGCGCCGGCCGATGCGATCCGCGGCAAGGCCCGATATAACGATGGCACAGATGCCGACGATGGCGCCAAAGATCTGCACGAACAGGAACGAACCGGCCGACTGACCGCCGTAAAGCGTGACCCAGCTCAGCGGGAAGATCGTCACCAGATGGAACATCGCAAAGCTGGCAAGCGGCACGAAAGCGCCGAGCAGGATATCGCGACCATGCACCCGGATGGTTTCGAGAACCGGACGCGGCTGCAGTTCCAGCGTTTCGAACAACTCGCCGAATTCGCGGCTGGCGACGATGCGCAGGCGGGCAAAAAGGGCCACCACGTTGATGGCAAAGGCCACGAAGAATGGGTAACGCCAGCCCCAGGTGAGGAAATCCTGATCCGACAGGCTGACGGCAAAATAACCGAAAAGCGCGCTTGCCAGCGCAAAACCGATCGGCGCACCGAGCTGCGGGATCATCGCATACCAGCCGCGATGTTGCTTCGGGGCATTCAGCGCCAGAAGCGAGGCCATGCCGTCCCAGGCGCCGCCCAGCGCAAATCCCTGACCGAGGCGAAACAGCGCCAGAAGCGCCACCGACCAGACCCCGATGGATTGGTAGCTCGGCAGAAAGGCAAGCGCTGCCGTCGAGCCGCCGAGCAGAAACAGCGCCATGGTGAGCTTGGAGCCGCGCCCATAGGTTCGGTCGATCCACATGAAGAACAGCGACCCGACCGGACGCGCCAGGAAAGCCAGCGAGAACACGGCAAACGACATCAGCGTTGCCGTAACCGGATCGCCGGCGAAGCTAAAGACGAGCCGCGGGAAAACCAGAACCGAGGCAATGCCGTACACAAAGAAATCGAAGAATTCAGACATGCGGCCAATGACCACGCCAATGGCGATGCTGCCGGGAGACAACGGCTTGCCATCGTGCATGCGACGGGCGTCGCGCTCGAACTCTGATGATGTGGGGTTACTTGTAATGCTCATGATGCGGTCTCCTCCTTTGCGGCGAATGGTCGCCTCCCCAAAAGATAGGATGATGCATATTTGCCTGTTATCAAGCCCGGTACCGTTCCGATGGCAAAGAATTTGCTCCAAACGGCCCAGTTGCCGTATATTGTTGCAGATTGTTTACCGTACCTGGCCAATGCCGAGGTCGTGTAGCGCTTTTCTCACACGGCACGGTATCATCGACGGGGCAATTCCCCGGTTTCTTGTTGCGGTGCATGAAAATGTTTTGCACTGCGACGAAAGACCTCATAGGGAGCCTTGCTCTGATGCTTTAGTCGCAGAGTGACAAAACGCAAATTTCGAAGTGAAAGATGCCACGATTGATGAAGCTCATTCGCCGGCTTAGTGCCCTCGCTCTTCCCCTCGCGCTCTCGGGTTGCGATCTCGTCGTCATGTCGCCGTCCGGCGACATCGCCATGCAACAGCGTGACCTCATCATCATTTCGGTGGTGCTGATGTTGCTGATCATCATTCCGGTGATCTGCCTGACGCTGTATTTTGCCTGGCATTACAGGCGCTCGAACACCAGCGCCCAGTATGACCCCGAATGGCATCACTCCACCCGTCTGGAAGTGATCATCTGGGCCGCACCGCTTGCGATCATCGTCGCGCTCGGTGCCGTCACCTGGATCAGCACCCACAAGCTGGACCCCTACCGTCCGCTCGACCGCATCGACGCGCAACGGCCGGTCACGCCCGAGACGAAGCCCATCACCATCGAAGTGGTGGCGCTCGACTGGAAATGGCTGTTCCTCTACCCGGAACAGGGCATTGCCACCGTCAACGAGATCGCCGCGCCGATCGACAGGCCGATCGAGTTCAAGATCACCGGCTCGACCGTGATGAACTCCTTCTACATCCCTGCCCTTGCCGGCCAGATCTATGCCATGCCCGGCATGCAGACCAAGCTGCACGCGGTGATGAACAAGGAAGGCGTCTATGACGGCTTCTCCGCCAACTATAGCGGCGACGGTTTTTCGGGCATGCGCTTCAAGTTCCATGGCGTGAGCAACGAGGGCTTTGACCAGTGGGTCTCGCAGGTGAAGAGCCAGGGATCCCCGCTCAACCGCGATGCCTACCTGAAGCTGGAGCGTCCGAGTGCCCGCGTACCGGTCACCTATTACGGTCAGGTGGAGAACGGTCTTTATGAGGCCATCCTCAACCTTTGTGTCCGTCCCGGCCAGATGTGCCAGGACGAGATGATGCACATCGACATGATGGGCGGTGCCGGCAAGGACAGCGCCGAAAACCGCGAACGCCTGCAATACGATACCCGCTGGGCCAATGAAGAAGGCCCCGGCGCGACCTATCCGGCCACCGGCCATGGCGCAAAGAGCCATGAGGGCACCGAAGGGGAAAACGCACCGGGTTCAGCCCCGCAGCCGGGAAAGGGTAACGACAGCATGTCGAACATGCCCGGCATGTCCGGCCACGAAGGCCATGACGGCCAGGGCGTTGCTCCCGACCAGCTGAACACAAACACGAAGCCGTAATCGCCGGCTTGAGACGTATCGGAAACTGCCATGTTCACGAACAGTAACCTGTTGGAATTCATTTTCGGTCGGTTGTCATGGGATTCGCTGGCTTTCACCCATGAGCCGATCCTCCTCGTCACCTTCATCGCCGTGGTTCTCGGCGGTATCGCCGTGGTCGGTGCCCTCACCTATTTCCGTCTCTGGGGTTATCTCTGGAACGAATGGTTCACCAGCGTCGACCACAAGAAGATCGGCATCATGTATGTCATCCTCTCGCTGGTCATGCTGCTGCGCGGCTTTGCCGACGCCTTGATGATGCGCACGCAGCAGGCCATGGCCTTCGGTGCCAATGAAGGTTATCTGCCGCCGAGCCATTACGACCAGATCTTCACCGCCCATGGCGTGATCATGATCTTCTTCTTCGCCATGCCGATCGTGACGGGTGTCATGAACTTCGTCGTGCCGTTGCAGATCGGCGCTCGCGACGTGTCCTTCCCCTTCCTCAACAATTTTTCGTTCTGGATGACGACGGCGGGCGCGGTCATCATCATGCTGTCGCTGTTCGTCGGTGAGTTCGCCCGTACCGGATGGCTGGCCTATCCGCCGCTGTCGGGTGCCGATTATTCGCCGGGCGTCGGCGTGGACTATTACATCTGGGGCCTTCAGGTGGCCGGTGTCGGCACGACGCTTTCCGGCATCAACCTCATCGCCACCATCGTCAAGATGCGTGCGCCGGGCATGACCATGATGAAGATGCCGATCTTCACCTGGACCTCGCTCTGCACCAACGTCCTGATCGTTGCCTCCTTCCCGATCCTCACCGCGACCCGCGTCCTGTGGACGCTCGACCGCGACGCCGGCACGAACTGCTTCACCAACGATCTCGGCGGCAACCCGATG
>JAIXTO010000051.1 GCA_027483885.1 Rhizobiaceae bacterium | reverse complement strand
ATGAAGATCACCCGCATCGAGGCGCACAAGAGCTATATCGATGCCGTGCCGGATGCCGTGCTGGCCTCGGAACACGGCGCCGGACGATTTGCCGCGACCTGCGATTTCGATCGTCTGGCCGAATGCGACGTGATTGCCATCTGCGTGCCGACGCCGCTCACCCGCCACCGCGATCCGGATCTCTCCTTCGTCGAAAACACCTGCCGCGACATTGCAGCCCGGCTGCGGCCCGGCCAGCTGATCGTGCTGGAATCCACCACCTATCCCGGCACGACGGACGAGGTGATGAAGCCGATCCTCGAAAAGACCGGGCTTGTCTGCGGCGTCGATTTCTTCCTCGGCTATTCGCCGGAGCGCGAGGATCCGGGCAACCGCGATTTCGAAACCTCGACCATTCCGAAAGTGGTGGCCGGCGACGGTGAACTGGCGCTGGACATGATGAAGGCGTTTTACGGCGCCGTCGTCAAAACCATCGTGCCGGTCTCGAGCCTTCGCACCGCAGAAGCCGTCAAGCTCACGGAAAACATCTTTCGCGCGGTCAATATCGCGCTCGTCAATGAATTAAAGCTCGTCTACGACGCCATGGGCATCGACGTCTGGGACGTCATCGATGCGGCAAAGACCAAGCCCTTTGGCTACATGCCGTTTTATCCGGGTCCGGGCCTTGGCGGTCACTGCATTCCGATCGATCCCTTCTACCTCACCTGGAAATCGCGTGAATTCGAGCAGCCGACGCGCTTCATCGAGCTTGCCGGCGAGATCAATACGGCCATGCCCCGTCATGTGGTGGAAAAGCTTGCCGAAGCGCTGGACCGCAAGCTCGGCAAGGCGCTCAGCCGCTCGCGCGTGCTGATCCTGGGTCTCGCTTACAAGAAAAACGTGCCTGACATTCGCGAAAGCCCCTCGCTGCGGCTGATGGAAATCCTGCTGGAGCGCGGAGCGGACGTTTCCTATCACGATCCCTTCCTCGACGAAGTGCCGCGCACGCGCGAATATGGTCACCTCATGGGCCGCCGCTCGGTGGACCTCACGCCGGGCGCCATCGCCGGTTTCGATGCCGTGGTGATCGCCACCGATCATGATCCGGTCGATTATGCAGCGCTCGAACAGTCGGCCGCGCTGATCATCGATACGCGCAACGTGTTTGCCCGCCGTGGGATCACATCGGACAAGGTCGTCAAGGCATGAGGCAACAACAGGCAGGGAGATCAGCGTGAGCAGGCTCGACAGTTTTATCAACCGCATGAGCGCGCAGCGCGATCTTCTCAATCACGTCCGCGACCATGGAGACCTACCGGCAGACGGCCCGGTCTTCGAGGTCGGGCTTGGCAATGGCCGCACCTTCAGCCACCTGCGCGAATGTTTTGGCAACCGCCGCATCATCGCCTTTGATCGCAAGCTTGCCGCGCATGCCTCTGCCACGCCCGAGCCGGAGAATTTTGTCGAGGGTGAAATCCGCGAGACCGGTCAGGCTTTCCTCGGCAAAAATGCCGCTCTCGTTCATGCCGATATCGGCACAGGTTATCCCGACGTGGATGCCGTGACGCTGACATGGCTGCCGCAGATGGTGGCAGGCATGCTTGCTCCCGGCGGCATTGCGGTCAGCGGGCTGCCGCTGGAACATCCGGATCTGAGCCCCCTGCCGCGCCTCGAAACCATCCAGGAAGGTCGATATTTTCAGTATCGTCGCCGGGTGCGATAAAAAACGGCTAGGTCAAGATTTCTGTGGAAAAGCCGAGGCCGCCCCTCAATCGGCGCGTTCATGCAGCTTGATCGGCATTCTTTCGGCAGCCCGGTCGGGCTGGCGCTGAGGTGCCGGGGCCTTGTCGCGAATGGTTTCGGCAAGCGACCGGCTGATCTGGAAACCGATGTGGGGATTGGCGGAAACGACCTTTAGAAAGCAGTCCCTGGAAATCCGCAGCGCTTCTGCACGTTCCGTCACGCGCACCGTGGCAGCGCGAGGAGCGTCCGATAGCAGGCACATTTCGCCGATCATGGAATGGGAATGCGCTTCGCCAACCTTCACCTCTCCGGCCGCCGTGTTGATCAGCAGATCGGCTTTGCCGCGCAGGAGAACATAGGCTGCGTCGCTGTTATCGCCCTGGTGAAACATCACCTGGCCAGCCTCGTAGCAGACGCGGTCCGACGCAAACGCCAGAAGCTTCAGTTTGCAAGGATCAACCTTGCTGAAATAGGGCAGTTTGCGCAGAAGCTGCACTTCATCGTTAAGCAACATGGAGCCCACTATCTCCTGTTCGCAAAGCAACGTCAGATCACGCCACCAGCGACTTGAAGATACCACTTTCTTTGTCCAGAGTCTCGTAGGGTCCATCTGCGACCACAACGCCGCGATCGAATACGATGACTCTGTGAAACATGCGTGACAGTGATGTGTTCGAAAGAACCCATACGATTGCAGGATCATTGTCCTGCTCTTTCAGGAAATCAAGCACATTCCTGACGATTTCCTCCTGGACACGGCGGTCCAGCCCCGGCAACGGGCGGTTGAAGATGTAAAAGTCGGAGCGGCGGATCAGCGCGCGTGCAAGACTGATCTTGTGACGCTGGGTCAGCGTCAGGCGTCGTCCACCGCTGCCCACATCAAAGCTGAGACCGATGCCGATGAAGCTTTCGAGAAGCCCCTGTTCCTCCATCACACGCTTGGCAACCTCGCGGACATGCACCACCGCATCCGGGGCGCGATGCGAGAGCTTGCCGAACAGCACGTTTTCGCGAAGCGTTGCGGCCGCCATGTAGCGGTGCGGGTCATAACGCTCCACCCGGTCGCGCAGATCGGCCGGAAGGTTTTCGTAAAACAGGTCGCGCGCCGCCACCACCTGGTTCATGATCTCCTGCGTCAACACACCGAAACGATACCGCGGCTCAATGTAATAGAGGCTGAGGCGCACGATGCTGCGGTGTTCTTCTTCCGTCACCGGCTGCTGCGCGCGCGCCTTGCGCTTTTGCAGAAACTGCTGGTAGCCGGCAATGTCATCGGCATTGATATTCTGCAACTGCTGGAAGAACGGGTGTTCCGGCGGCAGATCGGCAAAGATTTCAACGAGGTTTTCGGCGATCGTCATGCCCATGGCGTAGAGGAGGTCGGACAGGCCGGCCCGCTTCAGAACCTCAAAGACGTAATGGCTTTCCGCCACCTCCGTCTCGGAGGCGGAACTTGTGCGGGTTGCGGCAAACAGAAGGTTCTCCGCAACGGTTGCCTCGGTATTGTAGGAGGCAGGATCGAAGGGGGCAACGATATGGGCAAGCCCCTCCTTCTTCAGTTCGTCGCGAAGCGCATGGCGCATTTCCACCACGCGCTCGGCAAGGCCCGGGTTCTCCTGGGGGTCGATGATGGAATGCAGCGCCAGTTCCATCACGTCGGGCGTCAGCTGCACGGCGTCGAGCGCGCGCATCAGCGATTGCTTGAGGTCGTCGTTGAAGCCGCGCAGAACCGAGGTCGAGCGCCGGTCCAGCCAGTCGGCATTCAGGTCATAGCTGCAATTGGCGGCCATGTGCGCCTCATGCACCTCCCATTTGCGGTTTGCCGCATCGCGACCGCTATAACTGACGGTGCTCGTCGGCGCGTGTTTCAGGCCGTAGAGCAGATTGTCCTTCAGGCTGCCGTGGAAGAAATAACTGTTGGCGGAAACATAGGAAATCCGGCGTCCGGTGATGGATTCCGGCAGTTCCAGAATGTCGGCATCACCCAGCGTGACCTTGCCTGAAAGCGGCCAGACAAGCCGGCCGAAGGCTTCGGCCAGCGCCTCGCCGCCACTGCCGGAATTGTCGACGATTGCCACCGTCTCGCCCTGGTCGATCTTGACGGAGACGCCGTCGATCACCTTGGCGCCGCTACCGTCGGCCACGATGATGTTGGTGGCCGCCAGTGCCCCGCCGGCAAAGGTCGGCGCGATCGGCGCAATCACCTGCACTGAGGGCTCGATCAGTTGCGGCGGCTCGAACTGTTCCAGCACCTGTTCGTATTTCACCTGCACATCCTGGCGTGCCTGGTCCCAGTCGATCAGTTCCTTCAATGGGCCCGGCAGGTCCTTGTAGGCGTTGATGACGGCCACCAGCTGGCCAACGTCGAGACTGCCGCGCAGAGCAAAATAACCGCCGATCGAATAGAACAGGAAGGGCGTCAGCTGCGACAGGAAATTGTTGACGAACTTGACGAGGAACTTCCACTGGTACAGCTCGAAACGGATCCGGTAGATCTGGCCAAGTCGGGCGGCGATATCGGCGCGCTCGTAATTGGACGTGTCATAGGCATGGATCGTGTCGATGCCCTCGACGATTTCCCCCACCTTGCCGGCAAGATGCCGGGCCGTGATCTGACGCTGGCGCCCGAGATCGATGAGGCGGCGGCGCATCTTCGGGATGATGCCGACCTGGATTGCCACCATGACGGCGGCAATCAGGCCAAGCCAGGTGTTCTGCAGGAAGATGAAGAAAAGGGCCGCGGCCGCCTGCCCGCCCAGCAGCGCCGGCTGCACGAAGGCATCGCCGGTAAAGCCGCCGAACGGCTCCACCTCATCCTTCACCATGGTGGAGATTTCCGCGCCGTTCACCTGTTTCATGGTGTTGGGCGGAAAGCGCAGCACGCGGTCCACCAGTTCGTAGCGGATGCGGCGCAGCAGCCGTTCGCCAAGCCGCCCCTTGTAGGTGTTGATATAGAACTTGAACAAGCCGTTGATGATGACCAGCAGCAGGAAGACGCCGCTCAGCGCCATCAGCATCGACAGGCGGTCAAGCTGTATGCCGTCGTAGGATAGGGTCCAGCCGGTCAGTGGAACGGTAAAACTGAAATCGAGGAAGGCGGCAGAGGCATCCGCCGATTCAAACCCCTGCCCCTGGATCGGTCCATTGATGATCTGTTTCGGCAGGTCGAAGGCGGCAAAATACGGCACCATCGAGAACAGGACGATGAACAATATCCAGATCTGGGGGGAACGCGTGTGATTCCAGATATAGCGAAGTAGGTTCTTTTCCATCTGGCGTGCTTTGGCGTTCCGCGCATTCCAGGAAGCGGAATACGGATGTTCAAGGAAATCAGTATATATTCAGGTCTGCCGGCTGGCGCAAATGCACTGCACACAAGGACGCCATCATGATGCCAAAAGTTTCACCTGTGGCGGTTTTGCGACCACATGATCAGGAAAATCAGGCAGGTGTGGGGCCGCAGGAAAGCCATATGCACGGGCCTTACGGCAGGCGCCAGCAGCGGCCGGCCCCGCGTTGCGGCGACGATGTAGGGGCCACGCGCGTCTGTCAGGCCGGCTGCGCCTCCGTCGAAGAGGGCGCAAGCGCGTCTGTTTCGAGCAGCGTGGCAAGGCCTTCCACCTGCGCATGGTGCAGGCGGCGATAGAGACCGTTTGCCATGGCAACCAGTTCGCCATGGCTGCCCTGTTCGATGATGCGGCCCTTGTCCACCACCAAAATCCGGTCAGCCTTGGTGATCGTGGCCAACCGGTGGGCAATGACCAGCGTGGTGCGCCCGACGGCAAGTTCGGCCAATGACGCCTGGATCGCCCGTTCCGTTTCCGTATCGAGCGCCGATGTTGCCTCGTCGAGGATGAGGATCGGCGGGTTTTTGAGGAAGATGCGGGCAATCGCCAGCCGCTGTTTCTGCCCGCCCGACAATTTGACGCCGCGCTCCCCGATGATGGTATCGAGCCCCTCCGGCAAGGCCTCAATCACATCGGCAAGGCGCGCCCGCCGGGCGGCCTCGACGATCTCGGCATCGGTCGCATCAAGCCGACCATAGGCGATGTTTTCGCGGATCGTGCCGGCAAACAGGAACACATCCTGCTGCACGATGCCGATATTGCCGCGCAGGGATTTGAGCGTGATGTCCCGGACATCAACGCCACCAATGGAGATGCCGCCGCCGGTGACATCGTAAAAGCGCGGCAGAAGCGAGCAAAGCGTCGTCTTGCCGGCGCCCGAGGGACCGACGAAGGCAACCATGGTGCCTTGTTTGATGGAAAGATTGAGCCCCTCGAACACCGGCTGGCCGCTGGCATAATGGAACGCGACATCCTTGTAGACGATATCGCCATCAAGGCGCGACAGCGCGCGCGCGCCGGGACGATCGACGATGTCGGCTTTCTGGGCGAGAAAACCGAGGTAACGCTGGAAGCCGGCAATGCCCTTCGGATAGGTCTCGATCACTGAATTGATTTTTTCGATCGGCCGCAGGAACACGTTGACGAGAAGCAGGAAGCCGACAAAACCGCCGGCACTCAAACTGCCCTGCGTGACGAACCAGGCGCCGGCCAGCATGATCACCACCTGCACGAAACGCATCGACAGGTATGTCATGGACGTGGACGCTGCCATGTAACGGTAGGCTTGCAGCTTGGTATCGCGGTAGTTGCTGTTATCCCTGGCAAAAAGCCGGCGCTCATGTTCTTCGTTGGCAAAGGCCTGCACCACGCGGATGCCGCCGACATTGGCCTCGATGCGGGTGTTGAAGTCGGCGACACGGCCGTAAAGCGCCCGCCACGTCACGGTCATCCGCTGCCCGTAATGGGTGGTCAGAAAACCGGTGAGCGGCACGATGATCGCGGCCATCACGGCGAGCGGCGCATGTACCCACAGCATGATGCAAAACGCACCGATCAGCGTCATCACCGCGATGAACAGGTCTTCCGGGCCGTGATGCGCGACTTCGCCGATCTCTTCCAGATCCTTGGTCAGCCGTGCGACAAGCCGCCCCGTGCGCTCATTGTCGAAATAACCGAAGGAGAGCGTCTGCAGGTGATCGAAAGCCTTGCGCCGCATCTCCGTCTCAATGTTGATGCCGAGCATGTGGCCCCAATAGGTGACGACGACCTGCAACCCGGCATTGGCGAGATAGACCACCAGCAGCCCGACGGCTGCAATCGCGATCCATCCAAACTGGCCGGTCGGCAGCAGCCTGTCGATGAACAGCGTGACGGCCAGCGGAAAGGCAAGCTCAAGAAGCCCTGATATTACAGCGCAGGAGAAATCCAGGATGAAAAGCCGCGTGTGGGGACGATAATAGGCGGCAAATTGCTTGACGGTAGAGGACATGGATCACTCTCTTGAAGCCGGGACAGGCGAAAGCAGTTGCTGGGGGAATACCCCCGCATCGGCAGATTTGCAAATCCTGAGATTGTCCAGCAACTTTAAAATGACCAAAAAGCTCAATTTTTAGGCGCCGCAGAAAGCTGCACAAATTTGTTGACAGAGGTCGGTCGGCCCGATCTATTTGTATAGTCAAAAAGGTCGGGTCCACCGGCCGGATCACGGGGATCTGCGCACGGGCGCACAAGGTAGACGGGAGCATGATGATGCAGAAGAGAAGTTTCCTCAAGGCGGCGGTCGGCGCAGCCATGCTGTTTGGTGCAGCCGTGTCGGCCCATGCGGACGATGTGCTGGCCAAGGCAAAGGCTGCCGGCGTTCTGAAGGTCGGCACCGAGACCGCCTTTGCGCCGTTCGATTTCATCGACGCCGGTGATCACGTCGGCCTCAACGTCGATATGTTCGCCGAAATCGGCAAGGAACTCGGCGTCAAGATCGAGTGGGTCACGCTGCCCTGGGAAGGCGTTCTGCCCGGCCTGGAAGCTGGCAAGTTCGATGTCGTTGCCGGTCCCGCCACCATTACCAAGGCCCGCATGGAGCGTTACCGCTTCTCCTCGCCGATCGCTGAAGCCACCGTTGCGATCCTGAAGAAGGCCGGCGACACCACGATCACCAAGCCGCAGGATATCGCCGGCAAGGCTGTCGGCGTCGGCAAGGCAACCGCCCAGCTTGCCCAGTTGACCGAATTTTCCGCAACACTTCCGTCCAAGGTCGATATCCGCGAATATCCCGCCTTCAACGATGCCTATGCCGATATGGCCGCCGGCCGCGTCGTGGCTGTTGCCAATTCGCTGCCGAACATTGCCTTCGTTGCCAAGCAGCGCGCCGGCCTGTTCGAGGTGGTGCAGCCGGCCTTCGGCAAGCCGACCTATTTCGGCTTTGTCGGCATGAAGGATGCCGATCACGCCAAGCTGATGGATGCCGTCGATGCCGCACTCCTGAAGATGAAGTCCGATGGCCGCACCGCAAAGCTGCAGGAAAAGTGGTTCGGCACCAAGTTCGATACGCCGGATACGGTGAAGGACCCGGCAATCTGATCCGGCAATCTGGTCCGGGACGTGTGGCGGGGGGAGCCTTCTTCCCGCCGGCACTCCTGACTTCCTGGTGAAAACCGTGGCCTGCCATCCGGTCACCGGTTCTGCGACGGATGCTTCCGCCCCATGTCGTTCAAGCTGTTCAATCTTCTGGTACAGGCATCCGTCTGGACCATCGGCATCAGTGCCATCTCGATCGGGCTGGGTTTCCTGATCGCGCTTGGCCTGTCGGCCGCGCTGCTGTCGGGCAAGGCCTTCTATCGGCGCCCGGCACAGTTCTTCATCAGCTTTTTTCGCGGCGTGCCGCTTCTGGTGCAGCTTCTGCTCATCTACAACCTTCTGCCGTTCATCGGGCTGAACGTGCCGAGCATTGTCGCGGCAATTATCGGCATGTCGCTCTGCACGGCGGCCTATCAGGCGGAAAATCTGCGCGGCGGGTTTAAAAGCGTGCCGCGCGGCCTGATCGAGGCCGCCGACATGGTGGGCTTTACGCCAAGCCAGCTGTTCCTGCGCATCAAGGTGCCGATCGCCCTGCGGCTGACCTTTCCCGCCCTCGTCAACGAGGCGATCATGATCCTCAAATCCTCCTCGCTCGTGTCGGTCGTGGGCATCGTGGAAATCACCCGCATGGCGCAGGATCTCGCCTCCTCCACCTATATGCCGATCGAGATCTTTTCCTCGGCCGCCCTCATCTATCTCGTCATCTGCTGGAGCGTGGCGCTTGCCGGTCGTTATGGCGAACGCGCGCTGCCGGGAGTTGCCAAATGATGTTTGATCCCGGCGTTATCCTCAAACATCTACCCGAGATCATTTCCGGCACCGGCGTGACGCTGGCGCTCTGGATTGCCGGCATGGTGCTCGGCATGTTCATCGGCTTTGTCGTCGCAACCCTCAGGCGTTACGGCGGCGTCATGGTCGACATTCCGCTCGGTCTTGTGGTGGAAGTGCTGCGCGGCACGCCCTTCCTCATCCAGATCTTCCTCGTTTATTACGGCGGCCCGTTCGTCGGCATTTCGCTTGATCCCATTCCCTGCGGTCTTCTCGGGCTGTCGATCTATGCGGCAGCCTATTATTCGGAAATTTTTCGCGCAGGCTACGGCGCAGTGCCCCACGGCCATGTCGAGGCCGCCGAATGCCTTGGCTTTTCGCGCCTGCAGGTCATCCGCCGCATTCTCCTGCCGGAAATGGCGCTGATCGTGCTGCCGCCATCGGTCAACCTTTCGGTGATCCTGCTCAAGGAATCGGCGGTTCTGTCCATCATCACCGTGCCGGAACTGACCACCACCGTCAGCGCCATCGGCTCGCAGGAATATGCCTTTCTCGAGGCCATTTTCCTGTTGGCAGTCATCTACTGGGTCATCGTCGAGGCCGCGGCCCGGCTTGGACGCTTTGCCGAATCCCGCTTTTCCACCTACAGGTTTTCCACGCCATGACGCTTCCCGCCATTTCCGTTCGAAACCTTGTGAAGCGCTTCGGCCAGACGCCGGTGTTGCAGGATATCGATCTGGATATCCCCGAGGGCAAGGTTTCCTGCCTGATCGGCCCCTCCGGCTCCGGCAAGAGCACGCTTTTGCGCTGCCTGGCGTTCCTGGAAGAGGCAACGGAGGGGATGATCACCGTCAACGGCGAGGCGCTGGGCTTCTTTGAAAACGCCAGGGGAGAGCGCGAGCGTCTGCCGTCGACCCAGATCCGGGCGGTGCGCGCGCAGATTGGCATGGTGTTCCAGCAGTTCAACCTCTGGCCCCACATGACGGCATTGGGGAATGTTTCGGAGGCGCTGAAGACGGTTCATAAAGTGCCGCGAAAGGAAGCCGAAGAGCGCGCCATGGCGCAGTTGAAGAAAGTCGGCCTTGAAAACCGCGCCGGGCATTATCCGGCGCAACTGTCCGGCGGCCAGCAGCAGCGTGTGGCAATCGCCCGGGCGCTGGCACTATCGCCAAAAATCATGCTGTTTGACGAGCCGACCTCGGCGCTCGACCCGGAACTGACCGGCGAAGTGCTGACGGTCATGCGTGATCTGGCAGCCGACGGCATGACCATGGTCGTCGTCAGCCACGAGATCGGTTTTGCCGCCACCATCGGCCACCAGATCAGCTTTCTCGACCAGGGGCGACTGGTGCTCACGGGCGCACCGGCGGACGTGTTTGCCAAGCCGCGCCATCCGCGTCTGGAACAGTTCCTCGATACCTATCTGGACCGCGGCGCATCGATGCTGGCCTGACGGGTTCAGCCAAGCGGCATGCGATGAAGGAGGCGCCATGGACCATGACAGCAGGATCGGCAAAAAGCCCGTCCGTTCGCTTCATGCGCGTATCCTCCAGGAGATCGAGGACAATATCGTCTCCGGCCGCTGGCCGCCGGGCCATAAAGTGCCCTCCGAGCAGGCGCTGACGCAGGCCTATGGCTGCTCACGCATGACCGTCAGCAAGGTGCTGACGGAGCTTGCCCGGGCGGGCCTTCTTCTGAGGCGTCGCAAGACCGGCAGCATCGTCATGCCGCAAGGGCCGCAAAGCGCGATCCTTGAAATCTACGACATCGGCGACGAGGTGCGTGCGCTGAACCTGTCCTATCGGTTCGAGGTGGTCAGCCGCGCGCTGCGCCTGCCGGCACGCAGCGAACTTGCAGCCTGCGCCCTGCCCGCGCGGCGAAAACTCCTGTCGCTCACCGTCATGCACCGGGCAGATAACGCGCCGTTCTGCCTTGAAGAACGCATCATCAACCTTTCCATCGTGCCGGATGCCGCAACCGAAACGTTCGAGGAACTGTCGCCCGGCCCGTGGCTGCTGCAACACGTGCCGTGGAACGCCGCGGAACACCGGATTGCAGCCGATGCGGCATCCTTGACCGTGGCCGAGGCGCTTGGCCTTTGCCTCCATGCACCGGTTCTGACGGTGGAGCGCCAGACCTGGCGCTTTGAAGATACCGTCACCCGCGTGCGCCTCACCTATCCCGGCCGCCAGCATGCGCTGACCGCCCGTTTCACACCGCTGCGACGTCTGGACGCCAGCACGCCCGCCGCTGATCACCAGGAGCAGATCCCATGGCCCGCACCGACACGCTGAAGCTTGGCACTTTCGTCTACACCTTCGGGTTCAACCCCGCCGCCTGGCGTCATCCGGCAGCGGATGTGAACGGCGCAAACACCATCGATCACCTGCTGAACGTCGCCAAAATCTCGGAAGCAGCCAAATTCGACTTCATGTTTCTGGCGGATTCGCCGGCGGCTGCCATCGGTGATCCGGATGCGCTTGCTCGCTCGCCGACCAAGATGAACCGTTTCGAACCGCTGTCCCTGATTTCGGCGCTCTCCGTGCTGACAGAAAAGCTCGGCTTTGTCGCCACGGCCTCGACCAGCTTCTACGAACCGTTCAACCTCGCCCGCATCTTTGCCTCGATCGACCATTTGAGCGGCGGTCGCGCCTGCTGGAACGTGGTGACCTCAGACCATGACGAGACCGGCTATAACTACAGTTTCGACGGTCTTCCCCCGCACAGCTGGCGTTACGAGCGCGGCGCCGAATTCGTCGATGTCGTTTTCGGCCTCTGGGACAGCTTTGAGCCGGATGCGCTGATCCTCGATAAGCAGGCCGGGCTTTATCATGACAAGGACAAGCTGCATCTCCTCAACCACAAGGGAAAGCATTTTCAGGTGCGCGGTCCCTTGAACATTGCCGCTTCCCCGCAGGGACGACCGGTGATTGCCCAGGCCGGCGGCTCGGAGCCCGGCATGGAACTGGCCGCGCGCACGGCCGAAATCGTCTTCAGCCTTGCCTCCAACCTTCAGCGCAACAAGGCTTTTGCGGAAAACGTCAAAGGGCGCATGGCAAAGTATGGTCGCTCCACCAGCGATCTCAAGATGATGCCTGGAGTCGTCATCAATGTGGCCGAGACGAAGGCTGAGGCGCAGGCGAAGGTCAATTTCCTCATCGACAACCTGCATCCGGATGTCGGGCGCTGGATGCTCGGCGAATTTCTCGAAACCGATCTGTCCGGTGCTGATCTCGACAAACCCTTTCCGATGGAGCGGCTTCCCGCCGAGCCGAAGGGCTCGAAGGCGCTGTTTGAGGAACTGACGGATTATATCCGCCAGGGCCACACGCTCGGTCACCTCATCCGTCACTATGCGGAAAAGAGCACCGGCAACGGCATCACCGGCACGCCCACAGAAATTGCCGATTTCATGGAGGAATGGTTTGAGGCGGGCGCTGCCGACGGTTTTATCCTGATGTTCCCGACGCTGCCGGCAAGCCTTACCGACTTCGTCGAACTGGTGCTGCCGGAACTGCGCCGTCGTGGCCTGTTTCGCGAGGAATACGAGGGCTCGACCCTTCGCGAAAACCTTGGTCTGTCAAAGCCGGCCAACCGCTATGCGGCTGCCCGGCAGGGATCGTGAGGCTTAATCTTCGGAAAGCGTGGGGACCGGCTTGCCGGAAATGATCTCGCGCTTTCCGACATGGTTTGCCGGGCCGACAAGGCCTTCCTGCTCCATGCGCTCCACCAGGGAGGCTGCCCGGTTATAGCCGACTGAGAGACGACGCTGGATGTAGGATGTCGAGCACTTGCGGTCCTTCATCACCACCTTGACGGCCTTATCATAGAGGTCGTCGGCATCTTCGCTGCCCATGCCGCTGCGGTCGAACACGGCGGCATCGGTTTCCGGCTCGGCGTCCGGCTCGTTTTCGTCTTCGGTGACGGTGCCCAGATAATCCGGCCGGCCTTGCGCCTTCAGGTGCGAGACGACGTATTCCACCTCGGCATCCGACACGAAGGGACCGTGGACACGCGAAATGCGCCCGCCGCCGGCCATATGCAGCATGTCGCCCTGGCCGAGCAGATGTTCGGCACCCTGTTCGCCCAAAATGGTGCGGCTGTCGATCTTCGACGTCACCTGGAAGGAGATGCGCGTCGGGAAATTGGCCTTGATCGTGCCGGTGATGACATCGACGGAGGGGCGCTGCGTTGCCATGATCAGGTGGATACCCGCGGCGCGTGCCATCTGCGCCAGACGCTGGATAGCGCCTTCGATTTCCTTGCCGGCGACCATCATCAGGTCGGCCATCTCGTCCACGACGACGACGATATAGGGCATCGGCGACAGGTCGAGTTCCTGTTCCTCATAAACGATCTCGCCATTGTGACGGTCAAAACCGGTCTGCACGTTGACGGTGATCGTCTCGCCCTTTTCGCGGGCCTGGGCGGCACGGGCATTGTAGCCGTCGATATTGCGCACGCCGAGCCGCGACATCTTGCGATACCGATCCTCCATCTCGCGCACGGCCCATTTCAGCGCCAGCACGGCCTTTTTCGGATCGGTGACGACGGGCGTCAGGAGGTGCGGAATGCCGTCATAGACCGACAGTTCCAGCATTTTCGGGTCGATCATGATCATGCGGCATTCTTCCGGGCGCAGCCGGTAGAGAAGCGACAGGATCATGGTGTTGATGGCAACCGACTTGCCGGAACCGGTGGTGCCCGCCACCAGCAGATGCGGCATTTTGGCAAGTTCGGCAATCACAGGCTCGCCGCCGATGGTCTTGCCAAGGCAGAGCGCCAGCCGGTGCTTGGTTTCCCAATAATCCTCGCACTCGATGAGTTCGCGCAAAAACACCGTTTCGCGCACGGCATTCGGCAGCTCGATGCCGATCACGTTGCGGCCGGGAACGACGGCCACGCGGGCCGACAGCGCCGACATGGAGCGCGCGATATCGTCGGCCAAGCCAATGACGCGCGAGGATTTGACGCCCGGCGCCGGCTCGAATTCGTAAAGCGTGACAACAGGACCGGGGCGCACGTCGATGATTTCGCCGCGAATGCCAAAATCTTCGAGAATGCTTTCGAGAAGACCGGCGCTCTGCTGCAGCGCATCCGGCTGCACGGTTTCGGCCTGCTGGCCAAACGGTTCCTGCAGAAGCGCGATCGGCGGGAATTCGTAGGCGTCATCGCTTTCGCGCACGGCCATGGCACCGGACAAGCCCGGCAGGCCCTGCGGCTTGCGCCGCGAAATCGGCACGATCGCACGGGCCGGCGGCTGCTGCGGCTGAACGGCCACGGTTTCGGTGGCGGCCTCAGCAACCACAGTTTCGATCGGAGCAACAACGGTTTCCTCGATCACCGGCACGGGAGCCGCAACCGGCTCGACGGTGACGGCGTCGATCAGCGGATGAACCGGCGCGGCGACAGGGGCCGGGATGGCCATGATTTCTTCGCGTGGCTCGGCTGCGGTTGGCTGAACAGGGCGTTTCTCAAAGCGGGTTCCGGGACGCACCTCGCGGTAAAGCGCAGTCACGGAATTCGGCACCAGCGGATGGGAAAGGCGCACCACTTCGGCCGGCCGCCGCATGATGACGGGGGCGGCGTGGAAGGTTTGCGGGGGCGCGGGCTGCTCCACGTTCATTGATACCGCGGGCGCCACATCGGCATCCATGCCGGCTTCGAAAAAGGCGAAATCGGAGAGCCACAGCTTGGGCGCTGACGGCGTATCGCAAACCGTCGGCGTGGTGGCAACGGGCGCGGCAGACGTCACCGGCGAGGCAATGACGGGCGATACGGCAGGTTCTCGCACGGGCGCCGGCGCGGATGGGGCAGCCACGGCGTTGGCAAAAGCGGACTGGGCAGGCGAATAGGCAGGCACGATGTGTGGCTGCGCGGTATTAACGGGAGATGCGATTTCGGTGGTCTTTTCTGCAGGCATTTCGGCTTTCGGTTCTTCCTTCGGCGCCGGCCGCTTGAAGATGAGCGCGCGCGGCGAAGGTTGCGGCTTCACTTTGGGCGGAGCGGGGGGCGGAGCCGGTATCTGCTGCATGGCGGATGCCACGCCCTGCAGCGCATTCACGAGCAATTCGGGCGCAAGCGTGGCGTTTTCATTGACCGGTGGCTGGGCATTCACATCGAGCGGCTCGACCAGCCGGCCGGCGGCGGCCGGCATGCGTTCTTCCGGGGCAACGGGTGCCACCTGGTCGCGACCACGCGGCCGGGCAAGAATGCTTTCCGGCGTGCGGGTAAACCGCACGTTTGGCGCCAGCTTGAAGGCCGCCTGCCAGGGCGCCTGCTCGATGGTTGCTTCGTTCGGATCGACGGTCGGTGTCCGGCGATACGGCTCAGGTTCGCGGCCGTCGAGGGGACCCTCGTCGGACTGCATGGTTTCAAGGGACTTGGGGAAGTTCGTTCTATGAAAATGCATCACACCAACCGCGTACAAATGGCAGTGCTATTAAGTAGAAAATAAAGGTTAATGGCTCCTTTAGAACCGCCTCCGGCTGTGCGATTTCATAACCTGTGACAGGCTATCCGGTTCGGGTATAGTCTATATCAAACCCCTGTAAATAAAAGATAAAACGCAAAATTCAGCACATTTAACGGCATCGGACTGTTTAACGCGGGCGCTTCTTGAAGGGCGGGTGCGCGGGATCTCTTTGGCGGCCCCTCCTCCCCTCGCCAGCACCCCCAAACGGCAAGGCCGCCCCTCCACGATCTGCCGCGCATGCCCTGTCGCGACACCTTTGAATTTAATCGACAGATGGCCTGCAGTATGATGGATGAAGACAAACAACAGACGGATTGGCGATGGCGACGACAACTGCACAAGATGTTCAAGACCCGGCCCGCACGCGCGGATCCGGCACCCAAACCGTTTATGCCACCATCCGCCAGGAAATTCTGGCGATGACGCTGGAGCCGGGCTCGCCGCTGGACGAGGTCAAACTGTCGGAACGCTTCGGCATGTCGCGCACGCCGGTTCGCGAAGCGCTGCTGCGGCTCTCCGCCGATGGCCTGACAACGACCCTGCCGAACCGCAACACCATTGTTGCCGCCATCGACTTTGCTGCCCTCCCCGCCTATTTCGAAGCGCTGACACTGATGTACCGGGTGACGACGCGCGGCGCCGCCGGCCGCCGGAGCGCTGGTCCCGCACGGGACATTCGCACCCGCCAGGACGAGTTTGCGCGGGCTGTCGACGCGCAGGATGCCTATGCGATGATCGAGGCAAACCGCGAGTTCCACGTCGCCATCGCCGAGCGGGCCGGCAATGCCTATTACACCACCTTCTTTTCCCGGCTGCTCGATGAAGGGCGGCGGATCCTGCGCCTCTATTATTCGACCTTCGACGACCGGCTGCCCCGGCAATATGTCGAGGAGCACGAGGACATGATCATGGCTATCGAAGCCGGCGATGTGGAGCGGGCCGATACATTGGCGCTTGCCCATGCCGCGCAGATCGTGGCGCAGATACAGGAATATCTGGCGCGCGACGCCACCAATGCACGTGACATCCAGAACATCTGACATCAACCTTTTGCCGGCTTTCGACTTGCGCCAGGCGCTGTCTTGCGCAGCTTCCGACATCGCCGCGCTTTTCCATCGACAATAAAAATACAAAGTGTATACTATTCTCAAATCCGGCCTCGGCAGTCCTTGCCGTCCCGCATGCTTCATGGAGATTGCAATGACCTCGAACATTTTCACCGGCTGCATTCCGGCCCTGATGACACCATGCCATGCCGACCGCACGCCCGATTTCGACGGTCTTGTGCGCAAGGGCCGCGAACTGGTGGATGCCGGCATGTCGGCGGTGGTCTATTGCGGATCGATGGGTGACTGGCCGCTGCTGACCGATGCGCAGCGCATGGAAGGCGTCGAGCGCCTGGTGAAGGCGGGGCTTCGGGTCATCGTCGGAACCGGCGCCGTCAACACAAAAATTGCCGCCGAACATGCAGCGCATGCGCAGAAAGTTGGCGCACATGGCCTGATGGTCATTCCGCGGGTGCTTTCGCGCGGCACGTCCGTTTCGGCCCAGCGGGCGCATTTCAAGACGATCCTCTCGGCGGCTCCCGATCTGCCGGCCGTCATCTACAACAGCCCCTATTATGGTTTTGCCACGCGCGCCGACCTGTTTTTCGAGCTGCGTCGCGAACACAAGAACCTCATTGGCTTCAAGGAGTTCGGCGGCCCGGCAGACCTGCGTTATGCCGCTGAAAACATCACCAGCCGTGACGATGAAGTGACCCTGATGGTCGGCGTCGATACCGCCGTCTTCCACGGTTTTGTCAATTGCGGCGCGTCCGGCGCCATCACCGGCATCGGCAATGTGCTGCCCCGCGAAGTACTGCATCTGGTTTCGCTCTGCGAGGCCGCCGCCAAGGGCAATGCCACAGCCCGCGCCCAGGCGCTTGAACTGGAAACCGCACTTGCCGTGCTCTCCTCCTTCGATGAAGGCCCGGATCTCGTTCTCTTCTACAAGCACATGCTGGTGATGACGGGAAATCCCGAATTCACGCTGCATTTCAACGAAACCGACGGCCTTTCCGACAGCCAGCGCGGCTTTGTCGAAAAGCAGTTCAAGCTGTTCCAGGCCTGGTATGCCGAATGGTCAAAAACCGTTGCGCCCGTCTCTCAGGACAAGGCTGCCTGAGGCCGCCGCTGCACTCATCGGAAATGACTTGAGCATTGAGGCGGCAGAGTTCATCTGCCGCCTCAATGCGCTTGCAGCCTGGAGGCGTTGGCTGCGGCATAGGGCGAAATGACAGGATAATGGAGATAGTCAGCTTTCGACCCATTGCGAACACGGTCAGCGCTGAGACTTTCTGCGTTCAGCAAGCGCTTTCAGTGCAGCGTCACTGATCTCAAACATAATCTTCTCCGATGGGTTTGCCCCTAACCCTTCGTAGAAATTGCGGGCTGGAAGATTATCCGCGCCCGTTGACCATTCCATCCAATTGCAACCGTGATCTAGGCAATTCGCCGCAATAAATGACATGATGTCTTCGGCAATACCACGACGGCGAGCGTCCACAGCAACATAGATTTGCTGCAAATAGGCAAAACTTTGGAGACCTGCGACAGGATACAGAAATCCGTAAGTGGCGAACCCGCTTAGCCTCTCATGCGTAAACGCAACGACTATTTTTACATCTTTCGCCTGCCTAACAATGTCGGCCTCCAAATCGCCTTGGACAGCAAGTGGACGACCGTAAAAAGCCACCATTTCCAACATGAGAATTGCCAACGCAGGAGCGTCCGTATCCTCAAACTGGCGGACATGATTCATCAGTAAGCCCTTTCATCCCGAACGTTCGCCGCCGACACTTACGACTTCCAAGATGTCACGTAAACAAGTGCGCGAGGTTCCTTCAATGGCCGCAATTGGCGCTGAGCGGCGGGGTCGGGGTGGTCATCGTCATAGCCAGACAATCTGCGTAAATCGAAGCACGTGCCGTCGAACCTGATGATACGCGTCCCATTCAGATTGGCTCGACACCCGTAGCAGCTCCAAATCAAACCATCTCGGTGCAAGCGGCTGCGCGCGCCAATCTCAGACGTCGTCTCGGGGAGATCTCACCTTCGCCAGATGTGAGCCCGTTGCCATGACCGCCACGCCCACAAGCCCGAGCGGAAAGGCGATGAGAGACTGACCAACGGCCAACAGCATATAGGGGTGAAAGCTGGCGATAGTGGCGATTGGAATAAGGCCGAGAACAAAGATGATCATCCCAAGCCATATGATCGGTGTCCGCTGAGAGTGGACGAACCACCACGATGCCAGCAGGAAGAAGATAGTAGCACCTACAGTTCCCATAGCCTCGCTCGCTTTTGCCATAAGGAAAAATCGTAGTTAATCGTGAGGTAGGACGGGGGCTTCAACCTTCAAGGCTACCTAAGCCAATAATGCGACCATGTCCGCTGATGCGCATTTCAGCCGAAAATCATTCGGGTTCAATGACAAAGGCTGCCTCTTGCCTCAGAGCGTCATTCCGCCCCCAGCTTAAACCGCCCCCCTAGCGCTTCGGAGGCGGCTTTGCCGGCATTGGTGAGAAGGTCTACATAGTCTGCCTTGCGAGCCTCATCAAAGCGGAAGAGCGGGAAGGAAATCGAGATGGCGGCGATGGGGTGCCCGAGATAGTTGAAGATCGGAGCCGCCATGCAGCGCACGCCAGCCTCGCTTTCCTCCACCTCCTCTGCATAACCGCGGTCGCGGGTCTCCTCAAGATCGGACAGAAGTGCTGCACGGTCGGTGATCGTGCGCGGTGCGCGCGGCTCGAGCGGCATGCGGGCAAGCCGCTCCTCGATTTCCGCCCCGTCGCGAAACGCCAGCAGCGCCTTGCCAAGGGCCGTGCTGTGCAAAGGGTTGCGCAGGCCAAGCGGTGATTTCATCGCAAGATTGAAGGCGGCATCGTATTTGTGGATGTAGACGACCTTGTCCTCGCGGCTGTCGAGAATGCCAAGGTTGATGGATTCACCCGTTGCCCGTGACAGCCTGCCCATCGCGGGATCCGCTGCCCGCAACAGATCGGCCTGCTCGCTCAGCGAACGCGCTCCAAGGCTGAACAGCTTCAGCGTCAGGCCGTATTTCTCGGTTTCCGGATCCTGCTCGACATAACCGAGATCCACCATCGTCTGCAGCAGGCGATGCGCCGTGGTCTTCGAGGTCATGGCTTTTTGCGAAAGATCCGCAAGCCCGATCTGACGCGCCTCCACCAGTGCTTCCAGCACGGCAAACACCTTGAGGACGGCGGCGGCATTTTCTGTCTTGGCGGGCTGATCCGACATGGGCGCGTTCTAGATTTTCCGGAACCGCATTCTGGATTTGACGGCAGGGTCTGTCAAGCAGGGTGCTCAGCCCCGCCTTTCCCCTCCTCTGCTACGGTTCTCAACCCTTTGACGATCAAACCCCACGCGAAAAGAACGGATACAAAATCGGCGTTGAAATGCGTGGCGGAGTGTGGTCTGCTCCATTTCCGGAACCAAGTTCCGAAAATATTTCAACTGGGGAGGAGTTGAAGCATGCATCCTCTGCTGCGGCAGAAGCCCACCCTGCTTGCGCGCGCGCAGATCTGCGGGCTCATCGACCGGCTGACGGACAATCTCATCCATATCGAGGACAAGACAGGAGAATATCTCCTGAAGCTCGAGGATGGGCGCGTCATCGACACGAAGGGCTGGGCCGGCTGGGAATGGACGCACGGCATCGCGCTTTACGGGCTGTTCAAGTACTGGCAGCAGACCGGGCAGGCCCAGGTGATGTCGATCATCACCGACTGGTTCGAGGCGCGCCTTGCGGAGGGCACGCCCACCAAGAACATCAACACGGTTGCCCCGTTCCTGACGCTTGCGCATCTCTACGAGATGAACCGCGATCCACGTTTTCTGCCCTATCTCGAAACCTGGGCGGAATGGGTGATGCACGAGATGCCGCGCACCCGCGAGGGTGGATTGCAGCACATCGTCTATAACAGCGTCAACGACCAGCAGATCTGGGATGACACGCTGATGATGAGCGTGTTGCCGCTGGCCAAGATCGGCCTTGTGCTCAACCGGCCGGATTTCGTCGAGGAAGCCAAGTACCAGTTTCTGCTGCATGCGCAGTATCTGATGGACACTGAAACCGGCCTGTGGTTCCACGGCTTCACCTTTGATGGCCACCACAGTTTTGCCCGCGCCCGCTGGGCGCGCGGCAACAGCTGGATCACCATCGCCATCCCGGAATTCATCGAACTGCTCGATCTGGGCGAGCGCGATCCGCTGCGCCGGCATCTGTTGTCCGTCCTGTCGCGCCAGGCCTCTGCCCTGAAGGCGCATCAGGATGCTTCCGGGCTGTTTCACACCCTGATCGATGACCCCGACAGCTATCTCGAAGCCTCGGCCACGGCAGGTTTTGCCTATGGCCTGATGAAGAGCGTGCGCAAGCGCTATCTCGGCCCCGACTATCTGGAAACGGCAGAGCGCGCCATGAAGGGCGTGATCGACAATATCAGCCCGCAGGGAGAACTGCTGCAGGTGTCCTTCGGGACAGCAATGGGCAATGACCTCGATTTCTACCGGCAGATCCGTCGTACATCCATGCCCTACGGGCAGGCGATGGCGATGCTCTGCCTGACCGAACTGCTGCGCAGCCAGATCTGACATGTCTGTCGAAAGGGCTGCGGAGAAAGACAAACAGGCCGCCCGATCGGAGGAGCGATCGGGCACTGCAATCATCTCAAGGAGGAGGACATCATGATGAACCTGACGAGACGCAGGCTTTTGGGCGCCGTGGGCGCCGGCCTTGCAGCGTCGCAGCTGGCTACCGGGCCGGCGCGAGCCGCCACCCGCATCCGCCATTACTGGTGGGGCAACCCTGAGCGCGACAAGCGCACCTTTGCGGTCATCGACCTGTTCCAGAAACAAAATCCCGGCATGGAGGTCTCGGGCGAGACCATCGGCTGGGGCGATTACTGGACCAAGATGGCCACCCAGACGGCCGGCCGCAACATGGCGGATCTGGTGCAGATGGATTACCGGTTCCTGTTTGAATATGTCCGTCGCGGTGCGCTGAAGCCGCTCGACGAATTCATCGGCAAAAGCCTAATGATTGCCGATTTCGACAAGGGACCGCTTGCGGGCGGCGAGGTCGACGGCAAGCTCTATGCGCTCAACATCGGCTCCAACAGTCAGGTGATCGTTTACAACAAACGCCTGTTTGAGGAAGCCGGCATCAAGGCCGACCTCATCAACTGGACCTGGGACGATTTTGCCAAGACCTGCGAAACGATCACGGCGAAATCCGGCGGCAAGGTGAAGGGTTCGGACGATCTCGCCCTGATGATCGAGACCTTCGAATCCTGGGTGCGCCAGAACGGCCGCGAATTCTACGACAAGGACGGTAAGGTGGCGGCCACCGCCGAGGATGTGGCAACCTACTGGCAATTCTGGGCGGACCTGCGCAAGAAGGACGTGGTGCGCGGCAAGGAAAAGACCGTCGTCCTCGATGCGCCGATTGCCGAATCCGGTGTTGCCGTCGGCGATACCGCCATGGCGCATTTCTGGTCCAACCAGCTCGTCGGCATCCAGTCTGCGGCCAAGGACAAGATCGGCGCGGCCATGGTGCCGCACAAGAAGGATGGCAAGCCCGGCCAGTTCATCAAGCCCTCGATGTTCCTGTCGCTGTCGCGCGATGCCAAGGATCCGGCAGCGGCAATCGCCTACATGAATGCCTGGGTGAATGATCCCGCCATTACCGGTGTTCTCGGCCTTGAACGCGGCATTCCCGCCTCGCCCAAGGTGCGCGAGGCACTGGCGCCGAAGCTGACCGAGGTCGAAAAGCTCTCCGTGGACTATTTCGATGCGATCCAGTCCAAGGTCGGGCCGCTTCCCCTGCCAGCCCCCAAGGGAGCCGGCGAGGTGCGCGACGCCTTCATGCGCATCGGCACGGACGTGGTTCTGGCACGGCTTGATGCCAAGGAAGCCGCCGCAACCTTCATCGACGATGCGCAGGCCATCGTCGAACGGGCGCAGTGACAGGCAATTGTCTTAACTCTCCCATCTCCCGGATCGGTCCAAGGACCGCCGGGAGATCCAGCACTCTTATGGGCTGCGCCGCTTTTCGGCGCAGCCGCTAATGCGACCAAGATACTTGAATTTTTGTATCAGTTGACTTCAACAGGATATATCCATGCCCTCTCCCCTCTCCTTTGGCGTCATCGGCATCGATCACAACCATATCTACGGAATGATCGATGGCTTGACCGCCGCCGGCGCAACGTTTTCAGGCTTTGCCGTCACCCCGGATACCCCGCAATCCACCATAGACAGTTTTGTCGCCACCTATCCTGATGTGCCGCTCAGGACATCGGCGCAAATTCTCGAAGATGACCACATCGGTCTCGTGCTGAGCGCCGCGATCAACAGCGAGCGCGCGGCAATCGCCATTTCCGCCATGCAGCACGGCAAGGATGTGCTGGTCGACAAGCCCGGCTGCACCACGCTTGAGCAATTTGCGGCGATCCGGCAGACAACCGTCGAGACCGGCCGGCGCTGGACCGTGTGCTTTTCCGAACGGCTGACGGTGGAAAGCGTGACGCTGGCTGACCGCCTCATTGCGGAAGGGCGTATCGGCACGGTGGTGCAGACCGTCGGTCTCGGGCCGCACCGGCGCAATTCACACCTGCGGCCAGACTGGTTCTGGGATCGCAACCGCTTCGGCGGCATGCTCACCGACATCTGCGCCCATCAGTTCGATCAGTTCCTGCATTTCACCGGGTCCACCGAGGCGCGCGTCATCTCCGCCCATGTGGCCAATGTCGCCAATCCCGATCGCGCAGACTTTCAGGATTTCGGCGAGGTGCTGCTGGAAGGCAATGGCGGGCGCGGTTACGCACGGGTGGACTGGCTGACACCCGACGGGCTTCCCACCTGGGGCGACGGGCGCATGACCATTCTGGGCACGGAGGGTTATCTGGAACTGCGCAAATATATCGATATTGCCGGACGACCGGGGCAGGACCACGTGTTCCTGGCCGATGCCAAGGGTGTCGAACATTTTGACGCCACCGGCGCGGGCAAACCCTTCTTCGGCCGCCTGCTGCGCGATGTGGAAGAACGGACGGAAACGGCCATGCCGCAAGCCCATGCTTTTCTGGCCACGCAACTGGCGCTCAACGCCCAGCTTATCGCAGAAAAGGGAGCTGCATCATGACGCAGCGCATTCGTGTCGCCATCGCAGGCGCCGGCATCGGCAAGGCTCACATTACCGGTTATGCCCAGCTGCCGCATCTTTTCGACGTGCGTTATGTCTGTGATCTCAATCCGGAGCGGGCTGAAGCCGGCGCTGCGGAAGCCCCCGGCAGCCGCCCCATTTCCGATCTCGATATCGTGCTTTCCGACCCGGAGGTGGATCTTGTCGATCTCTGCCTGCCGCCCCGCCTGCATGCGCCGATGACGCTTGCGGTTCTGGCCGCAGGCAAACATGTGGTCTGCGAAAAGCCACTTGCCGGCTCCATGGCCGAAGTGGCGGAGATCCGGGACGCTGCCGCCCGTGCCGGTCGTCAGGTTTTTCCGATCTTCCAGTATCGCTATGGCGCAGGCTACCATGCCGCCCATGCCTTGAAGATGAAAGGCCTGCTCGGCCGGCCTTACGTCCTGTCCCTCGAAACCCATTGGGACCGGCGGGCCGACTATTACGCAGAGCGCTGGCGCGGCACCTGGGCTGGCGAACTCGGCGGGGCGCTGGTCAGTCACGCCATCCATGCCCATAATCTGGTGGCGCATCTGGCAGGCGAGATCACCGAAGTCGCAGCCTTCATCGATACACGCGTCAACCCGATCGAGACAGAAGACTGCGCAGCCCTTTCCATGCGAACAAGCGAGGGAGCGCTCGTCTCCTCCTCGATCTCGCTTGGCGCCTGTGGCAGCACATCGCGTTTTCGTGCGCTCTTCGAGCATATGACGATCACCTCGGGCACGGAACCCTATCACATAGGATCGGGTCCCTGGACGTTTGAGGCAAGAGATCCTGGAAAGCAGGCCGAAGTCGATGACATCGTTGCTGAAAATGCAAATGGCATCTTCCGCTTTGCTGGCCAGTTTGCCGATATTCATGCCCGTCTCACCGGTTGCCCGGAATTCTATCTGCCGTCCCTCGATGAGGCCTATCAGTCGATCGAGTTGATCACGGCGCTCTACGATTCCGCCCGCAACCGCCGCATCGTCAGCCTGCCGCTGCCTGCCGACCATCCCCTCACCCATGGCTGGCTGCCCGGCTGATCCGGCAGATGTGAAAAAACCTTGCCGGACATCCCTCACCGGGTGTCCGGCCACCCCCAAAAGCTTGCCTCACCCGGTTTTCCGTTCATTTGCACCGTTCTGTCTCATCAGCGCCATGACCATGGGGGCAAGCGAGAACTCACCGCGTTCGGCTTTTCGCGTGAGATCGCGCAGGTAACCGCCGGCAGAATTGATCTGCCCGGCCCGTTCCAGAATGCACGCCATGACGATGGCCGCATTTTCAGCCCCGAGGATTTCGCAGGCGTTCTGGTAGGCCGACGGGCTGACGCCGAGCATTGAGCGGGTGACGACGGCGGCGACCAGAAGATCGCGCCAGCTGCGGATATCGCCGTCCGGCCCGTAATCGAGGATCTGCGGGCAGGCTTTCAGCACCATCGGCAAGGGCAGCGGTTTTAACCGCTCGGCGAGCTTTTCGCGCAGTTGCCCATCATGCCGGCCGGCTGGGTCAGCGACGGCACTGGACCCAGAAACACCATCGTTTGCAGCATCGGTTTCAGAGGCCGGCCCTTTTGCCCGCCCCTCCCCTGTCGGCCCGGCTTGGCGTGTCTGGTCTTCACCTGGGTTTTCGCCCTGCTTTTTTTCTAAAGCGGGTTCAAGTTCATTAAAGGATTCGGGTTTTGAATTCTGTATGTGATAGCCAGAATGGATAGCATTGGCGTCTGTTTTTTGGCTTTTAAACTGTATTTCCAGAATGTTGAGTACTTCCTCGCGCAACATCTGCATGTCCTCAAGGATTGCAGTCACCGATGCGAGGTCGGCGCGGCGCGGAAGTCGGGCGACAAGTGCGATATAATGGCTCTCGACCGCATCCCAGTTGCCGGATGCGCCCTCTTCGAGGGCTGCCGTAATCAGCTTGCGGATATCGCGACGGCAGATTGTCAGCGCTTCCCGCGCCTGCGACAGCGCCCGCCGTTCGGCAGCAACCGATTGGGCCAGATGCGCAAACTCTTCCGAACGCAACAACAGCGGCGCCAGGCTAAAACCAAAGGCCTGCTCGATCTCGCCCCCGGCCTGACGGCGCACATAACGCTTGCCGTTCGGGCTATCGCGGCGATGGAGAAGTCCTGCGTCGACCAGCGCTGCCAGATGCCGACGCAGTGTCGTTCCCGCAATGCCGTGGGCGCGAAGGCTCAGCTGCTCGTTGGAGGGAAACACCACGAGCCCTTTTTCCTGGCAGAGGTCCGTTTCCGGATAAAAGCTCAGAAGCGCGTTCAGCACCGCAAGGCTTCGATCCTGCAGTCCCAGTTTTTCGCGCGCTTCTGCGACATCCCGAAACAGTTTCCATTTATCCACCACCTTGCCGGCGCGGATGTCCTCTGCCTGCATTTGCCCTTTCACGAGCGCAAGCGAAACCCCACGCCGCCCAAAGGGCGTCGTCACTCCATGCGTCTGCATTGT
>JAIXTO010000155.1 GCA_027483885.1 Rhizobiaceae bacterium | reverse complement strand
CGGCAAGGCGCCGGTAGGTGGTGAGCTTGCCGCCGAAGACGTTCAAGAGCGGCGCGCCACTCTCAGGCGTTTCCACCTTCAGCACGTAATCGCGCGTGGCTTCCTGGGCCTTCGAGGCACCGTCATCAAACAGCGGTCGCACCGCCGAATAGCTCCAGACGATATCGCCGGGCACGATGGGCTGCTTGAAATATTCGCTGGCGGCATTGCAGAGGTAATGCACCTCCTCGTCGCTGATGCGCACGGTCTTCGGGTCTTCCTTGAAATCCCGGTCGGTGGTGCCGATCAGCGTGAAATCGCCCTCATAGGGAATGGCGAAGATGATGCGGTTATCCGGGTTCTGGAAGAAGTAAGCGCGGTCATGGTTGAATTTCTTGCGCACAATGATGTGGCTGCCCTGCACGAGGCGAACATTGCGGGCGTTGTTGTGGCCCATCGCGCCAGCCAATACCTGGTCCACCCAGGGGCCGGCGGCATTCACCACCATGCGGGCGCGATGCGTCAGCGTTGACCCGTCGCGCGTCGATTTCGTCGTGATCACCCAGTGATCTGCTTCGCGCTGCGCCGACACAACCTTGGCGCGGCTGAGAATGGTCGCACCCCGGTTTTGCGCATCGCGGGCATTCAGCACCACCATGCGGGCATCATCCACCCAGCCGTCGGAATATTCGAACGCCCGGCGGAACTCCGGCTTCAGAGACCTGCCGGCCTCGTCGCGGGAAAGGTTGAGCGTCCTTGTCGCAGGCAGCAGCTTTCGACCACCCAGATGGTCGTAGAGGAACAGGCCAAGCCGCACCAACCAGGCGGGCCGCACGCCGCCCTTCTGGATCGGCAGCACGAAGCGCAGCGGCCAGATGACGTGCGGTGCCATGGCCCACAGCACCTCGCGCTCCATCAGCGCTTCGCGCACAAGGCGAAATTCGTAATGTTCGAGATAACGCAATCCGCCATGGATCAGCTTGGTGGCGCCCGACGAGGTGCCGGAGGCGAAATCGTTCATTTCGGCCAGGGCCACCGAATACCCGCGGCCGGCGGCGTCGCGGGCGATGCCACAGCCATTGATACCGCCACCAATGACGAAAATATCGAATACGGGCGCGCCCGTCATCTGCCGTCTCCTGTTCGCAGTACAGCGATTTTCTAGATTTCGAAATTCAATTCATCTAAATCGAAATACAAACGAATGTCAAACGAAGTCATCACTCCGGTCGAATCGCGTCCGCCCGCGGCGCGGTTTCGATCAGGCGCACATCGTTGTCGGCGCACACGGTGCGCAGGCCGGGCAAGGGGCAGTGATCGGTGATGAAGGTGTGGACCTGCGACAGGTGGCCAATGCGCACCGGCGCCGTGCGCTCGAACTTGGAGGCGTCCGAGACGAGGATCACATGGCGAGCATTGGCAATGATGGCCTGCGCCACCTTGACTTCGCGAAAGTCAAAATCAAGAAGCGCACCGTCCTCGTCGATCGCCGAGGCGCCGATGACGGCGAAATCCACCTTGAATTGCCGGATGAAATCCACCGCCGCCTCGCCGACAATACCCCCGTCCGTTCCGCGCACGACGCCGCCGGCAATGACGACCTCGATGGAGGGAAACACACGCAAGCGATTGGCAACATTGATATTGTTGGTGATCACCATCAGTTCGCGATGCTCGGTCAATGCATCGCCCACCGCCTCGGTCGTTGTGCCGATATTGATGAACAGCGACGAATTGTCGGGGATGAGGGCCGCCGCCGCGCGCCCGATCGCCTGCTTTTCCGTAGCTGCCATCGAACGGCGAGCCTCGTATTTGACGTTTTCGTTGCCGCTCGGGAAGACCGCACCGCCATGGATGCGGGTGAGCGCCCGCTCGTCGCAGAGGTCGTTCAGGTCCTTGCGGATCGTCTGTGGCGTGACAGAAAAGCGCGCCGCCAGTTCATCCACCAGCACCCGCCCCTCTTCGCGCGCAAGGGCCATGATTTCCATCTGGCGTGTTGATAGCTGCATGACGGCTCCTTTTCGTTTGGCTTCAGATTAGACCAAAACGAAAGGCGATCAACAGGCGACGCAACAGGCTGTCCGGCACAAAATCTACCTTGAAGCGTGTCATGTTTAATGCAATTCTACCAATGCGGGTATTTTACTCGGCATTCTATTGCTGACTGTATTTTCCTCAGGGGCTTGGAGGCGGGAATGGGCAGGTATTTTTGGCAGTTGGTACAGTGGATGGAGAGGGTCCGTCGGCCACGCCGGACGGCAGGCGCGGGAACGAGGAGACTATGGGCAGGCCTCGTCATGGCCTGCCTTGGATGGGCAACGACAGCGGTTGCCTCTGACCATGCCGACCCGAGCAACCTGATGGGGCCGGAAAGCAATATTACCGATCTCATCTTCTTTCCAGACGGCGACCGGCTGATCCTGATCTTCAATGTGCGCCGCGCCTTGAGCACAAAGCCACCGTACGATCTTTCCCCTTATATCTACGAGGTGAACCTTGATCTCACCACACCGGTCACCTTCGACAATGCCGGCGATGTCGCCCGCTACGGCGGAACGGTGGCTGAGCCGGCAAAACTTCATGCCGATGCCAAGGTTCGCATTCGGCTGAACAATGAGGCGGGCCTTGAGCGCATCGAATACGAGGGACTGCAGAACATCAACGATATCCGCACGAATTTCGGCGTGCGGGACGATCCGTTCAACTTCCCCCGCTTTTACGGCGTCAACGCCATCACCATGGCGTTTAGCATTCCACGCAATGCTTTTCCCGCGGGCCAGAAGGACTTTATCCTCTGGGGCACGACGGCAAAGGACGGCAAGCAGATCGATCATGTCGGCCGCTCCATCCGCACACAGCTGCCGCGCTTCGGCTTTCTCAACACGGTTGCCGCCAATGAGCAGGTGACAGCGCTGATGGAGCATTCCACCCGCACGAACAACGTCTATAATTTTCTCAAGGGAACCACGCAGTGGTGGGCCAGAGCGCTGGCAGAACTGATGGAGACGTCGTTTCTTCTGCGCAAATACGACAACCAGCCGGACGTGATGATCTACAGCGACCGCTTCCCGGTCGGTTATCCGAACGGCCGGCGGATCGACGATGACGTCGTGGCGCAGACCTGTGCTGCCGGCGACTGCCTGCTGATGGATATTTCCTTCATCGAGGGCGGCTTTCCCCGTTCGACCAAGAACGACAAGGCGTTTCTGCCGGAGTTTCCGTATCTCGCCGAACCCTGGCCTGAAAAGCCGCCGGCACCGGCTCCCACCCACTCGCTGACACCCTATATCGTTGCCGGCATCATCCTGCTGCTTCTGGTGTCCTGGGCCATTGTGCAGGGGCTGCGTGTGATCCTGCGCCATCTCTGGCGGGCGATCCGGAACGTCTATGCGCTGGCGACGACCTGAGAGGGTGAAAGGGCGCTGGCCTGCATCCTGGCCAGCGCTTAAATTTGCAGCAGCGCTCCTTGTCGCAGGTCCAGCCCCCGCCCATGATTTCTGGATCGAGCCATCGCACTTTACCCCCGGCGCCGGCGCTGCCGTCGCGATCGATCTGAAGGTCGGCGAGGAATTCATCGGAGATTCCGTGCCCCGGCGCGCCGGAGCCACCGATCTCTTTGTACTGCTGATCGCAGATGGCGCACCGCGCCCGATCTCCGGCGCAGACGGCCTGTCGCCGGCGGGTATGATCGCAGCAGAGGGCGGGCGCACCGCGCTCATTGCCTATAGCGGCGCCGGCGGCACCGTCACCCTGCCCTCCGATCGCTTCGAACGCTATCTCGAAAGCCATGGCCTGGAATGGGCGATCCGCGAGCGCGCAACGCGCCATGAAAGCCTGGAGCCTGGGCGGGAAAATTTCTATCGCCATGCAAAGACGCTGCTCGGCGGGGCAGTGGCTGACCCTTTTCTGGGCGGCAAGCCCCTTGGACAGAGGCTGGAAATCCTTGTCGATGGCGATCCCACACAGGATCGCACACCCGGCGTCAGCGGCCGGGTTCTCTGGCAAGGAGATCCGCTTGCCGGCGGCCTCCTCATTGCAAGAGCAAAGGACGATCCGCGCCACGCGCAGAGCGTCCGCACCGGCACCGACGGCCGGTTTTCCCTGCCACTGCGGCGTGGCGGCATCTGGCTGCTGCAGATCGTCTGGATGGAACGGGCCGGCTGGTTCAGCAACGAAGACTGGCAAAGCCATTGGTCGTCCCTCACATTCCAGAAGCCGGAGCCATGATGAAAGACTGCATCCGCCCGTTCGCGCAGTTTCTTCTGCTGTTCTTCTCGGTGTTGTTGGGACAGACCTCAGCCGCCCATGAAATCGGCGAAAGCCGGGTGATCATCGCGCGTGAGGCTGCATCCTGGAGCGCCCTTTTCACCACGGCCCCGACAGCGCTCATCAACCGGCTGGAACTTCAGGCGGGGCTGCCGCCCAGCCGTCATCTCGATGAGGCACAGGCGCTTGCCCTTCTCAAGCGGTTCGAAGTCGAACTGCCCGCGTATTTCCATGTCACCATCGATGCGGCGCCGATGCCCGTCACGGTGGAGATCGAGCGCCTTGAACTCCCGGCGGATATCTCGCGCCCGGCGCTGCTCGTGCTGAAGGTGGCGGGCGCCATGCCGGACAATGCCAAGGCAATGGTCTGGCAGTTCGATCTCCTCAAAAGCCGCTATGCGCTGCAATTGTCCGAGCGGACCTACTGGGTGGAGGGTGACGAGCCGAGCCCGCCAATGCCGTTTTCCCCCGGCCCTGCCGAAACACTGCTGCGGATTGTTGCGCAGTATCTGCTGCTTGGCTTTACCCACATCGTGCCCGGCGGGCCGGATCATGTGCTGTTCGTGCTGGGGCTCGTTCTGCTGACGACCCGTGTGCGGCCGCTCATCACACAGATCACCGCCTTCACCGTGGCCCATTGCCTGACGCTGCTGCTGGCGCTTCAGGGCGTCATCGCGCTGCCGGCCTCGATCGTCGAGCCGCTGATCGCGCTGTCGATCAGCTATGTCGCCATCGAAAACATTCTGGTGCGGCAGATGACGCCGTGGCGGCCGCTGCTGGTCTTCGGCTTCGGGCTGATGCACGGTCTTGGCTTTGCCGGCGTGCTGACGGAACTGGGGCTTCCCGCACAGGATCGCCTCGCCGCCGTTCTCGCCTTCAATCTCGGCGTCGAGGCAGGCCAGCTTGCCGTCGTCAGCCTTGCCTACGGGCTGGTTCTCTTCTGGTGGAAAGACCGGCCGTGGTATCGCACCCGCCTTGTTCATCCCGCATCGGCGGCCATCGCGCTCACCGGTCTCTATTGGACGGCAGAGCGGGTGATCGGTTTCTGACGAGAGGGCTCATTCGGCAGCGGTGGCATCGACCGCCGCTGGCTGCATCGACACCACATTTCCTGTCGTCTGGCCTTCCTCGCGCGAAAGCGCGCTCAAAATGGCTTCAAGGTCTGCGCCTTGTACGGCTTTCGGCAGGCTGGAAAGCAGTTCGTCAACGATCTCGAACCCCAGCGAGCGATAACTTTCGAACTGGGATTCGTCGAACCACTGGTCGGCGGTCGGATCGTGCGGAAAGCTCTCATCCTCATTGGCATAGGCCCGGATGCCCGCCTCTTCCGTGCCGTGATAGCTCGGCTTGATATAAAGGATATAACCATCCTCGCCCGCCCCGTCGGCATCGGCATAATGAATGTGCCCGACGGTGCAGTAGGGCGCAGCGCTCGGCTTGTCGCCGGAGCGAATGCGGGCGTGCAACTGGTCAAGATGAGGAAAGGACACCGATACGCCGAGATCGATCTGGATCTTGCGCACGGCATTGCCGAGATCGGCGAAGGTGAAATCGGGATCGCAGCCGGCATCCGACAGCACGATCAGCCGGCAGCGCCGCCGCACCATTTCGTAAAGGCCAAGGTTCTCGAAATGACCGCCATCGGAGAGATTGATATAGGCGCGGTCGGACGTGGTGCGCCCGAAAGCTTCATCGAACCAGGGAACAATGGCCTGACGGGGACCGCTGAGGCGCCAGGTGTTTCTGCCTGGCAGTCCCGGATTGCCCAGCCACCAGCCGAGACGCACGTTGAAAAGCGCAAAGAGCAGTGTCACCGAAGGCGCTGAGTTATAGCCCATGTTGGGATTGGCCGCAGCGCCGGAAATGGCCATCGCCGTGCCGAGCGAAATCCCCTGCTTGCCGCCATAGCTGTTCGCCGGCCGATAGGCGCCGGCATAACGGCCGGTATGGCCTGCCCAGCGCGGGCATGGGTCCAGATCGGCGGCACCGGCATGGCGCGGTGTCACGACGAACGAGATGGCCTTGCGCTGCTGCCAGGCCTTGTTGCTTGTGGACACGACGTTCAGCGTGCAGTTGACCACGTGGAAGAGGCGCGAGACGCGCGGCTCATGCGTCGCTTTGGCCTGCGGCCAGATTTGATACATGGACGGATTGTCATCCATATCAAAGCCGGTGAACGGGTTCGGCCTGCGCGTCTTGTGGGTGGCCCCGAGATAGGCCCGAACCAGCCGGTTGCGATAGAGATCGTGAAGAGAAAAGCGGTTGATGTTGACGCTGCGCGAGACAACAGTGGCCAGTACCCCGAGCACGGCTCCCCCCAGAAGAAGCCTCCCCAGCACTTCGACTTCTGCGACCGGCGGCTCCAGCTTGAGACCAAACAGCAGCGCATCGAGTTCCGTCCCATCGGCACTGACCGTGGCAGGCGCCTTGGTGGCATTGGCGAGAAGCAGATCCAGCAGCGATCCCCCCAACAGAGCATAATCAAGCACACCGGAGAGAACGATCAGCAGCAGGGCGAGAAACACCTGGCCACCGGCGACCTGGAGAAATTTGCGCAACCGCGCCAGCGATCCGGCCACCACCCCGCGCTCGCCCCCGCCCCCATCGCCACCGCTGCTGACAAGTGCAACACCTGCGGTTGCGGCAAGACCGCCACCGGTCAGCGACTGGTAGACATAGCTCGTATCGGTCAGCAAGGCATCCATCAGGCGCGAGCCGAGCACCCCCAGCACGACTGCTGCCGTCCAGCAGACACCGGCCGCCACAAAAAGGCCCGCGGCGCGCGCAAGCCATTCCCGCTGTGCGTCGGAGCGGGTTTCGCTGCTGGTGGCGGCGACATAGATGGTCTCGGCTGTGATCTGCGCCATCAGCAGCCAGGGTGGGCCGAACACGACGAGCACCAGAAGTCTTGCCGGCGCATAGGCGATATCCACCACCAGCATCAGGCCGACGGACACGACGCCACCCCAGACGAGGCCCGCCACCATCCAGCGGGCAAGCCTCAGCCAGGGATTGTGCGGCTGGCCAATATGCGAAGGAAAGGAGAGGAGGAAGCTTGCGGAAAACATGGCGACCCCAAAACCAAGGACAAGCGGGATCGAGGGTGCCACTGCATCCCAGCCAATGGGAAGGATGGCCCAGGTGGTGAGGAAGGCGCCACCAAACGCGGCGGCCAGCAGATCAAACCTCACGAAGCGGACCTGATTGCCACCGCGGCCATCGCTACGGGAATAGTTGGTCAGCGTATAGTGCTGGCCGATCAGCAGGAGCAGTAGCCCGCCGCCAAACAGCGTCCATCGTGCGGCCGGCATCTCAGCCAAGGGGCCTGTTGCTCCGACCGAGGAAATGCTCACCAGCACGATTTTCAACACCAGAAGCGCAGTCGCCAAGGCTGAAATGACCAGAAGCCAGATCAACACAAGGTTGCGCACCACAATGGAGGCCGCCGTCCAGGTATCGACGGATGTCAGCCCCACCTGCGGCGTCAGATAATTGCTGTCGCGGCGCAGATCGCGGATGGCTGCGGGCTCCGCGTTCGGCCCTTCCGGCCGCTCGGTCAACTGCTGCTGAACTTCGCCAAAACTTTCGCGACTGAGCCAGGCCGAAAGCCAGCTGCCGATATAGCCCCCGCCCGACACGGTGGAAAGATAGCGGAAACGCCCAAGCAGGGCATCCTCCGGCCTGGCTGGTTCGTGTCCCGGTCTTCGTGGATGGGCGGCGAGCGCCTGGATGACGCCGAGCGCGAAGGTTGCGCTGCGGATGCCGCCGCCGGAGATGCAAAGGGCCGAGCGGTTCAGCCGGTTCAACCGGCGGTTCAGCTCAACGCCATCGACACTATGGGCAATGATCTCGCCCTCGATCTCAAATGCTTCCTGCCGCAGCAGGGTTTCGGTATCGAGCGGCATCGCCGTCTGGTTCTGGTGCATCACATCCCTCCATCTGGGCTGGCGTCCACTTTCAGGCGCGGCCGGATTGCTGCAGGATCACATCGGCGGCCTTTTCGCCGATCATGTAGACGGCGCTGACGATGAAGAAGCCGGGAATGCGCGGAAAGACGCTCGCATCCACCACCCGCAGTCCCCGCACGCCATGCACGGTAAAATCGCTCGCCAGCACGCCAAAACGGTCGCGCGGGCCGATCGGGCAGGTGCAGGAGGCGTGGTGGCCCCAGGCATTGTCGCGCACGAATTGCGCCAAAGCCTCGTCGCTTTGCACCTGTTCCCCCGGCAGGTGTTCCTTGACGATAAGGCCGAGCTTCTTCAGCGGCGCCGTCATGGCGCGCACGAACTTGATGCCGGCAACGACGGATTCCAGATCGGCGCCGTTGCCGTCATTGCCTTCCTCGAAATAGCGAAACTCGATCTGCGGCCGGTCGCGCGGATCGGCCGAACGCAAGGTAACGGAGCCAGCCGTGTTGACCGTGTGCGCCTTGAGGATCGCCCAGGTGAGATAATTGAGATGAGCGGGAAACAGCGCCGAATAACCGGGGAAATAACCGCGAAACAGGCCCAGCAGCCCGAAGCAGAAGAGATCCGGCAGCGGCCTCTCCGGCAGCGAGCGCTTGATGACGGCAATGACGGCGCCGTTTGTCGTATAGACGCCGCTACGCCGGTTTTTCCATTCCTGATACTGCGGATCGCCGGCAGCAAATTTCGCCCCCTTCAGCACCTCCCAGTCGGTGTTCATCTCGTTGACGACACCGACCTCGTAACGATCCTGCATGTTGCGACCGACGCCCGGCAGATCGACGCGCACGGGGATCCCGTGTTCTTCCAGATGCGCCTTCGGCCCGATGCCCGAGAGCATCAGAAGCTGCGGGGTGTTGAAGGCGCCGCCCGACAGGATAACCTCGCGCGAACACAGGATTTCCTGACGCGGAGGCTCTGCATTCACCGGATTGTAGGCAGCGCGGTATAGCCGTTCACCCTGCATCACCTCGACACCGATGGCGCGGTTGCGCTCATCAAACAGAACGCGGGTAACGAGTGTATCGAGAAGCACCGTCAACCGGTCGGGATAACGCTCCTGCACCTCAAGCACCCGCTCGCGCGTGCCCAGCCGCTGGTGGTTGCGGTTGGAGAGCGGCGGATAACGGATGCCGGTGGCATTCTTGGCAACCAGGCGCCAGTCATTGGGGTCTCCCTGGCCTTGGACGGTCCAGTCGAACCCCTCCTCCCGGTTGGGCTGGGCCTTGCCTGCCTTGACCGCGCTGTCGAGGATGGTTGTGACGAGCCCTCTATCGCCGAGTGCCTGGAGCGGAATGGCCTTTTCGGTTCGAAGCCAGCCTTTCCATCCGTGCCGCGTCGGGTTGATGCCGAGCTTTGCCAGCCAGCGATAGAGAAAGAAGCGGTGATGGCAGTTTTCCATGCGCTCGAAAATCTTGCGCATGTTGTGGTGGTTCCAGCTGTCGTCGCCGGTGAGTTCGGCAATGCCGTCCCAATCGGCATTGTGCGGATAGACCATGATCTGCGCATTGTGCGCGGTACAGCCACCGAGCGTTCCGGCCCGTGGATAAAGCACACCGTCCTCTTCGGGCACGAATTTCGGATCGCGTTCCTGCAGCTTGCGGCTGGAATAATGCCGGACGAAGAAATCCCAGCGCATGCCGGTGTTTTCGGAGGCGAAGGGATGCAGGACCGGCACGTCATAGTCATCCGGCAGACGGTTTTCGCCAGGGTAAGCGGGATCGCCACCCTTCAACGTGCGCGGATCGCCGCCCGCTTCAATGAGGAGAACCTTTGCGCCGGCCTCCGCCAGACGAGCCGCAAGCGTTCCGCCCCCCGCACCGGACCCCACGACGATATATTCGAAATCTTTGCCCTCACGGCTGGCGACATTGTCCATGGCCATCGACCCATCCCCCAAATTTGCCCGGATAAGGAAAAAGGGCGGGGCTGTTGCACCCCGCCCCCGTTCAGAAGGTCTTCAGGAAGGCGATCAGCGCTTCCTTGTCGGCATTGCTGAGACCTTGCGGTGCTGGAACGCCGCCAATGCTCGGCACGCGGTCACTGCCGAAATAATGGCCGCGGTTGACCTCGAAATCCGCGCATTTGCTCAGCGCAAGAAGCGGATCCTTGAGGTTTGCGAACACCTTGATGGCATCGGCATCGCTGGCATTGGCGCCAAGCTCCTTGAGGTCCTTCTTGATCTTGAGGAGAAGCGAAACCAGCTTCACGTCCTGATCGAGATTCTGGATCTTGTTTGCCTCATCGAGGCGCAGTTCGAGGTTCGACAGGATATTGACCGGCGTGCCCTTCGGAATTGGCCCGATCTTGACGCCACCCTCACCGAACAGCCACGGCAGGAAGCGTTCCAGAGGTCCGACCAGCTTGGCCAAGCCATCAGGCAGATAACCGGCCGGCACTTCCAGGTAAGAGGTCGCATCCGTGCGGTAGATCTCGCCGACACCCTTTGCGCCCAGCACGGCATCCTTCTTGCGCGTTTCGGGCCACAACATCTGGCGGATACCCGCCTCGAACGCCTTGACGCGATAGTCGGCGCTCGGGTTGGGACTGTCATAGCCCATGTCATCGCCGACACTGTTGTTGAGGAGGTAAGGCGCTGTCGACCAAAGGCTGGCAAGGTTTGCCGGGCGCGTATAACCGCGACCGCCGGCTGGCATGGCATAATCCCTCGGCTCCCCGGTAAAAGGATCCTTGATCTTGATCGTGCCGACCGAGGGCAGGTCCTTGTAGGACTGCGAGGTGAAATTATCCCAGATATTGCCGGCAATGCCGTTTGTGGCGAGCGGCGAGCAGGCATTCGTCTCCAGAAGAGTCACCGGCACGCGCATTTCCGTCGAGAGATAATTGCCGTCGAGGAAATCCGGGCGAAGCGCGATGTCCACCATCGCCTTCTTGTAATCAGGCGTCTGGACATAGGCCCAATAGGCGTTCCAGCGCTTGATATAATCCGGCCCGACACTGTCACGCGGATCGACGCCGGCTGGAAACTCCGGCTGCTTGGCCGAGTGGCAGGCGGCACAGGTTTCGCCAAACACCGTCTTGCCGCGGGCAAGCGTTGCCTCGTCGGTCGTCAGGAACTGCTGGCCCGAAGGAGCATCCTTCAACCGATGCGGCGCACCAATGGACTTGTTGAGGAAGAACTGCGCCACCAGCGGCGTCTGCTCTTCCGTTGCCTGCCAGTAGACGGAGTTCTTGCGGCCGTCCTGGATGCGGATGGGCGAAACGTCCTTGCCGCCGACAAGCGGGTTGAAGTGTAAAAGCCATTCCTCGCTGAACAGGCCGATATTGATATAGACGCGGTTGAGCGCGCCGAGTACGCCGACGGAATCGGCACCGTCCTTCAGCACATGCGGCGTCCAGACCGTGTCCGGCGCCTTGTAGGTGGCATTAAACGCCTCATAGCCCGGAAAATCCTTGAACTGCTTGTTGTCGAGCCCGCCGCCGGCAAGCTTCTCCTTGCCAAGCCGAAGCCCAAGCTCCACCCGCTCCTTGGTCTGGTAGACCGCGTTCATGGTGCGCGGATTGTTGATATAGTCAGTGGACACCAGCGACGTATCCAGCGTGCCGGGCTTTGCCGTATGCACCAGCTGGAAGATGAAGTTCCTCTGGTTGGCATCCCAGGAGAAGATGCGGTCGATCCAGAAGAACTGGGCACCAACGACCGAGGAGAGATTTTCCCATTTGGGATTGTTCGGATCGGCCGGCGAATTGGTCGGATCGGGACCGACGTGACAGAAACCGCAGCCCATGCCAACCCGGTAGGGCCGCACGAGATCCTTGCGGTTGTAATAGCTCGGATCCTTGTAATACCGTTCGGCATCCCAGTCCTTCGCGGCCTTTTCGTCAAAGGCCGGATTGGGAAACAGGCGCAGACCGACGATGCCCGTCGGCTCGCCGTAATAGGAACCGACCGGCAGCACCTTGCCGGTCTTCGGATCTTTCGTCTTGCCGCGCCCGCCAAGGGCCACGCCCTTGTATTTATCGGCATTGGCAAAGGGATCGGCTGCGCATTTTGGATCGCGCACATCAAGCCACAGGCCAAAATGCTCCGGATCGGGCGCCGTCGGCTTGGTAAAGCAGGGTTCGTTGACAAGGCCGAGATAACCCCAGCGGTTGTCGCGCGTGGCCTTGAGGCCGGGATGGCTGGAAATGGTCTTCAGGAGATCAAAGCTGCCGAAGGAAGAATTGGTCAGCCCATCCCACAACCGGTCATTGCCGCCGGTCCAGACGATCCAGTTGTTGCGACCCTTCACCTCGGCGTCAGAGAGCTTGACGCCCTTGGTGCCGCCGTCCATGTCGGCAAAGAAATCCTCGTCTGCTGCGGGGAAGGATTTGAGGTCACGGCCGGCGAGCATCGCCTCGTCCTTGACCTGCCCCGGCTTTGGCCCTCCCCCGCCCGTCAAGAGTGACACCGCCACGGCAACGCCCGCAACGACCACGACCGCACCGGCGGTCCACCACACGAATCTGTGCTTCGCCATTCCGCCCCCTTAACACCTAAAGGTGTATTTTTGCATTAAATCCCCAATAGGTAGAGTTAATGCTCGTTCAGGTGGATTGGCAACTAAAATTATTCTTCCAATAGTAGTATTTTAAAACAACGCGCGCAAAAAGAGCAACCCTCCAAGAAGCGCGGCCCGGTGAAGAGGTGGAGAACGGGAAAAGCAAATAAAACTGCGGTCTCCGGTCACGAGGCGGATCCTCGTCTTCATCGGATGCGGCAAGGATGGTGAGGGAGGCCAGATGGCGGCACTTGGCTATGGGCGCGGCAAGCGGCGCCGGCGGCAAGCGATCAGAAGCATACATGCCGGCGCAGCCACCTGTTTATCAGGCGGCTGCGTCGGAAACGTGCTGGCGGGGGGGTGGCGCGGACGTCAGATGCGGATGTTGCGGGCGCGCAGCATCGACTGGATGTTGACCAGCGAGCCGCTTTCGATCGAGGCATTGGCGGCAATGCCCGTCAGGATGGACCAGGCGCCCGCGACATGGTCGGAGGCACGGCCATACTTGTCGGGCTCCATGCCCTCGGGGTTGAAGATATAGCCGAGCATGACCGGATCTGCACCGCCATGCGAGCCTTGCGCCTTTGGCACGTCGAGCATTTTGGGCCGCTCGCCGGCAAGATGCAGTTCGGTGGTGATCGCGTCATCATCGGCATGGTCGCGCACGCCGCCAAACACACCATGCACTTCCACATGTCGATGGGTGATCTCGCCCTTGGTGCCCTGGAACTTGATCTCCAGCCCTTCCCACGGCGAATAGGCGGTCAGCGTATAATTGGCGGTGACACCGGAGGCATAACGGATATGGGCCTGCATCGTGTCCTCGATGCCGATCTCCTCATCGAACACACACAGGTCGCGGAAATAACCGTCCTCGTGCTCGGCCTCCAGGTAGAGCGCGCGCAGCTTCTCGTCGGCTGCCAGATCCAGTCGAACCGGACAGGCCTCGGCTACCGGACAGATGGCGCAGCGCGGGCCACGGTTTTGCAGACCCATTTCGACGGCCGTTTCCGGCCTATAGAATACGCGCCGGCCCGACGCCAGAACCTCCGTCGGCACCGTGCCCAACCACCAATTCAGAAGATCGAAATGGTGGGTGGATTTATGCACGAGAAGCCCGCCCGAGTTTTCCTTCTGGCGATGCCAGCGGCGGAAATAATCGGCGCCATGCACCCGGTCGAGATGCCAGCGGAAATCCACCGCCGTCACCGTGCCGATGGCGCCCGAAGAGATCAGTTCCTTGATCTGCGTGCGGGCCGGTGAATAACGGTAGTTGAAGGTGACCTTCACCTGACGCCCGGTGCGCGCCTGCGCATCGACGATCATTTTGAGCCGCGACAGATCAATCGTCAGCGGCTTTTCGCAGATCACGTCGCAGCCCGCCTCGAAGGCCCGCACGATATAATCCGCATGCAGGAAATCGGGCGTTGCCACCACAACGGTATCCGGCCTCTGCTCGGTTATCAGCCGGTCGAAATCGCCAGCCAGATAGGTGGCGACCCCATTGGTGCCGGGTTTCGACACCAGTTTTGCCGCTTCGCTGAGGCGATGCGGATTGCTGTCGCAGAGCGCCACGATCTCATGCCGGTCGGCATAATCTTCGGTTACGGCGTCACGGAACATCTGGTGGCGGGAGCCGCACCCAACAATGGCAATTTTCAACGTCTTCTACCTCGTCTCATGAGCGCTCACGTCCGGGAGGAGGACGACCGCTCTTCCTGCAATCGGTTCAGTTGGCGCCGGATGCGCCCTGGTTCGCAAAAGCCGCGGCCGGCGGCTCGACCCGCTCTCCGCTCGCATCGAAATAATGCAGATCGGCCAGATCAAAGCCGATCGGAACGGTCTGCCCGGCGCGGTAGGCGGCCTGGCCGCCGGCTGTTGCCAGCAGGATCTGCCCGGTCGACAGCGCGATATGCAAAAGCGTCTCGTTGCCGAGATATTCGACAAGCCGGATCACCCCCTCGCCCACCACATCGCCGCTCCCGATGCGCAAGGCGCCTGGCCGCACGCAGAGCGTCAATGTGCTGTCTGTGGTCGGCAGCTGTGGCAGGGCGAAATCCGGCAGTCCCTCGACGCTTGCCACGCGCCCGCCCGCGGTCACCTTTGCCTCAAGTTTGTTGATTTTCGGCGAGCCGATGAACCCGGCGACGAACAGGTTCTGCGGGCACGTATAAAGCTCCTGCGGGGTGCCGACCTGCTCGACCTTTCCCGACCGCAGCACCACGATGCGGCTCGCCATCGTCATGGCCTCCACCTGGTCATGCGTCACATAGATCATCGTCGTGCCGAGGCGGGCGTAAAGCGAGGCAAGCTCAGCACGCATCTGTACGCGCAGTTCCGCATCGAGGTTGGACAGCGGCTCGTCGAACAGGAAGAGTTTTGGCTCGCGCACGATGGCCCGGCCGATGGCCACGCGCTGTTTCTGTCCGCCCGAGAGCTGGCGGGGTTTGCGATCCATCAGCGGCTCGATCTGCAGGATGCGCGCGGCATCGGCCACCCGGCGCTCCACCTCGGCGCGCGGCATGCGGAAATTCTGCAGGCCGAAGGCAAGGTTCTTTCGCACACTCATATGCGGGTAGAGCGCATAACTCTGGAACACCATCGAAAGCTCGCGCTTTGAGGCCGGCAGGTCGTTCACCACCTTGCCGCCGATGGAGACGATACCGTCGGTGATATCCTCAAGCCCCGCAATCATGCGCAAAAGCGTCGACTTGCCACAGCCGGACGGGCCAACCAGCACAAGAAATTCCCCGTCGTGAATATCGAGGTTAAGGCCCTTGATGATCTGCAGTGCGCCGTAGCTCTTGCCGACATTGCGAAGTGTCAAACCAGCCATTTTGATTTCCCTATGTTCTGCGACGGCGCTTATTTCATTCCGGACGTGGCAATGCCGCGCACGATGAATTTCTGGAAAAGGAGGAAGAAGAGGACAACGGGCACCAGCGAGAGCACCGACATGGCAAACATCTGGCCATAGGCAGACTGGCCTTCCTGATCGAGGAACAGGCGAAGGGCGAGCGGCACGGTGTAGCTCTTGATGTCGTTCAAATAGATGAGCGGCGCCAGAAAATCCTCCCAGACCCAGATCATCGAGAAGATGGCAGCCGTCCCCATGGCCGGCAGCGACAGCGGCAGGATGATCGCCCAATAGATCTTGAAGGGCGAACAGCCATCGATCATCGCGGCCTCATCCAGCTCGCGCGGCAGCTGGCGGAAGAACTGCACCATCAGGAAGATGAAGAAGGTATCGGAGGCGAGAAACCGCGGCACCACCAGCGGCAGGTAGGTATCGACCCAGCCAAGCTGAAGAAACTGCACATATTGCGGGATGAGCACGACGTGATAGGGGATCATCAGTGTCATCATCATCAGCGCGAAGAAGAAGTTGCGGCCGGTAAACCGCAGCCGCGCAAAGGCATAGGCCGCGAACGAACAGGAGATGAGGTTGCCGATGACCGACAGGATCGTGACGATGGCCGAGTTGACATAAAACACGCTGAAGGACTGCGGCAGCGCATGCCAGCCGGCGGTGTAATTGTCGAACTTGAAGGTTGAGGGCCAGAGGTCGAGATTGCCGAAAATCTCGTTTTCCGGCTTCAGCGACGCAGAGAGCAGCCAGAACAGAGGATAGAGCATGATGAAGGACACGCCGAGCAGGAAGGCGTGCTTCAACAGTCGGCCGTTGCGTTCCTGCTGCTTGCGCTTGAGCATGAAAGCGTGAGCGACGCGGGTCGCCTCGTCCAGCTCCATCGCGGCCTGAAGATCAGTCACGCTCGTTTTCATAATGCACCCAATATTTCGAGGTGAAGAAGGCGATCGCCGTGAAGACCGCAATGATGATCAACAGCACCCAGGCGAGCGCCGAGGCATAGCCCATGCGGAAGAACTTGAAAGCCTCGTTGAACAGGTAGACCGTATAGAACAGCAGGCTGTCGGCCGGCGCGCCGCTGCCGTTGGAAATGATGAAGGCGCTCGAAAACGTCTTGAAGGCCTCGATGGTCTGGAGCACCAGGTTGAAGAAGATGACCGGGGCAAGAAGCGGCAGCGTGATGCGGGTGAACTGGCGCCAGCGCGGCGTGCCATCTATTTCGGCGGCCTCGTAGAGATCGCGGGGTATGCCGCGAAGGCCGGCCAGAAAGATCAGCATCGGCGAGCCGAACTGCCACATGGCAAGGATCACCAGCGTGTAGAGTGATGTGTCCGGGTTGGTCAGCCAGTCCGGGCCGGCAATGCCGAAATAACCGAGCGTCTGGTTGACGACGCCGTTTGCATCGAAAAGCTGGCGCCAGAGAATGGCAATGGCAATCGAGGCGCCCAGCAGCGACGGCAGGTAGAAGATCGCGCGGTAGACGCCGATGCTGCGCAGGCCCTTGTCGAGCAGCATGGCAACGCCGAGCGCCATGATCAGCCGCGCCGGCACCGAGAGCGCCACATAATGAAACGTCACCTCCAGCGCCTTCCAGAAACGGCGGTCGCGGGTGAACATGTAGGTATAGTTGTCAAAGCCGATCCAGCGCGGCGCATTCACCATGTCGTACCGGGTAAACGAAAGGTAGAGCGAGGCAAGAATGGGTCCGAGCGCCAAAAGAAAGAACCCGAGGAACCAGGGCAGCAGAAACAGGTAACCGGGGGCATTGCGGGCAATGAAACGTTTCATGGGCAGGGCCTTTGCGAGCGTTCCGGGCTTTCCCACAATGAAAGGGGTTCATTGTGGGAAAGCTGGTCAGTATCAGCGGGCGCGCTCGATAATGGACGCGGCCTCTTCGATAAACATGGATGCGGCATCGGCCGGCTTCGTGCGGTCGAGTACCACATCCGTCCCGATGCGCATGAAGGCGTCGCGAACCTCGCCGGCCCCCTTGGGCGGCGGTGGCGGAACGGGCGCAACCTTGCCCTGGATGGCATCGAAGAAATTGACCGACAGCACTTCCACCGGCTTGAGGTTCGGCTTCAGCGCCTCGCGCACGCGCGGTGAACAGGGAATGCCGCGCTCAATGCCCAATATTGCCGTGATCTGCGGGTCGGACACCCAGTCGTTCATGTAAAGCATTGCGGCCTCCACATCGCGGCTGTCGCGCGACAGCGACAGGAACATCGATGGCTTGATGAACTGGCCGGGCCGGCCGTTGGCCATTTTCGGCACCATGCCGGCACCGATCTCGTCCTTCATCAGCGCCTGGATGCCGACAAGCTGGTTCGACCAATGCTGGCCCATGGCCGTTTCGCCGGTCACGATGCCCGTGTCCGACAAGGGCGGGCTCAAAACGATGGTCTTGCCCTTGTCACGCACGACACCTGCCTTGCGCAGATCGGCCCAGTATTGCCAGAACGCGGTCGTATCCTCCACCGTCGCCTGGACATTGCCCTCGGCATCGTAAAATTCCCGGCCGTTCTGGCGCACGAAGGATTCCAGCATGTCGATGGTGAGCGAGAGATCGTCAGACCCCTTCATCTTGCCGCCGGACTTCGCGGTGATCTTTTCGCAGACCTGAGCGAACTGCTCGTAGCTCCAGTCCAGCACATCCACATCGATGCCGGCTTCCTGGAAGATGCGGCTGTTATAGACCATCACCTGGCTGTTGGAGCCGATGTTGAGCGCATAAAGCTTGCCATCCACCATGCCGCCCTCAAGCGGCGCCTTGTCGAAGTCGCCAATCATCAGGCTCTTGCCGATGAAGCCATCCAGCGGCTGAAGCGCGCCGCGGCGCACATATTCAAACAGGTAGCGGTAATCCATCTGCACGAGATCGGGCATGTTGCGCCCGGCCGTCTGCGTGGCGACCTTTGTCCAGTAATCGCCCCAGCCGATCGTCTCGCCGGACACCTCGATGTCGGCATGACGTGCCTGAAATGCCTTGATGACCTCGAAGGTACGCCGGTCGCGCTCGGGATTGCCCCACCAGAAATGCCGGATCGTGCGCGCAGATGCCCGGGCAGGCCGGCTGGCCAGCCCCGACAGAGCAGCCGTGGCCGCCGCGCCATGCAGAAAATTCCGTCGTGTGAAACATGCCATGACACCCTCCTCCTTCGTGCTGGCAATTCTTCAACCGGAAGGCCTCCACTCCCCCGGTTGCCGCAAGGCCCTGAGGCCAAACGGCAGGCTTGTCCTTATCACCCGACCTCCACCGGGTGCGCCTGCAAGTCCTGAAAAAGACCTGAAGCGGCAGACATCGTCAGGCTGTGCCCATCGCCTTCGTTCGATCCGTCGATCGACGGGACAGGGTCATTCCATGACGCCAACAAGTCATATAGTCATCATATGACTTGCGCAAGCCTTCAGACGAAACGCAACGGTTTACGGCGTTCCTCCGGTTTTTGGGCGCAGCGCCCGAGCGATGGCACGGTAACGGTCCTGCGAGCCTTCCAGATGCCGGCGCATGGCGGCGCGGGCGGCATCCGGGTCCTGCGCGGAAATGGCATCGGCGATCCGGCCATGTTCCTCCACCACCTGCCCGAGATAGGCTTCGCTGTGCGAGGAGGCGAGATTGGGCAGGTTGGCGCGCGGAATGGCGTTCAAACCGAAGCGCACAAGTGCATTGACGTAGAAGCTGTTATGGGTCGCGCGGGCAATGGCGAGGTGAAAATCGTAATCCGCCTGCGAGGCGGAGGCCTTTTCCGCCACAAGGTCGGCCATCTCGTCATTGCAGGCGCGGATCTCGAATTCCTGCGCGGAAGAGCGTCTTACGGCGGCAAGAGCTGCACATTCGGTCTCGATGCCGACACGAAGCTCCAGCATTTCCAGCGTTTTTGGAATGGAGCCCTGATCTTCGGCGCTGAGATAAGGCTCGTTACCCGGCGGCATGTCGCAGACGAAGACGCCGCGTCCCTGCTCGGCCTTGACGAGGCCCGCCGCCCGCAGTTCCGCCAAAGCCTCGCGGATCACCGTGCGGCTGACACCGAAGCGCTCGATCAGTCCCGGCTCCGTCGGCAATTGCGCGCCTGCCACCAAGCGGCCATCGGTGATGTCGAGACGCAGCTGCGCAATGACCCCTTCCGCAAGCCTCGGCTTGCGCGGCTCCTCTTTCAACGATGGCATCTTGCGCATGGCTGCCTCCAGAGACACCGCCTGAGTTAGACGATGAAATTCATAATATGAATTTATTTTCACCTTTAACCACGCCGAGTCCTGAACGCAAGGCCTGTCGTTGCAGCCAGGAGAAACTGACCGGCAGCAAGCAGCCGGCAGGCGGAGACATGGACATATGGGCATGGGCAAAATTGACGCATTGCCGTCATCAGGGGCCGCGTGTAATCATCATCGCGTGATGAAGCGAAAACGGGCAAGCTTGCAACCGAGATGACGAGGCGGGAGAGATCCATGACCGGGATGGTGCGCATCTTGTGTGCGGTCGCCCTGTTGTGCCTCGGATTTGCCCACAAGGCCCCGGTCCTTGCAGCCCCGGGCGGAATTCCGCTGGACGAAATCGCAGCTTTAGTGCTGCCGGATGGCACGCTGCCCGTCCTTTGCATCACCAGTCACGACGACGGCAAGTCGCATCCCCATGAGGATGGTCGCGGCACCGGCTGCGAGGCCTGCCGTCTCAATGCCTCCGTCATCCTGCCCGCACCGCCCGCTGTTGCGCCGGCGGTTGTGGTCCGGGTTCGCAACACCGTTCTGCCAAAACGTTTCGAGGCGTATCATCGCCAGCTTTATCCCCCAAACACCGGCCCCCGCGCGCCCCCATCCGGCCTGATCGCCTGAAACCCCTGCCGCCTCTTTAAGGCTGCCGGATCCTTCAGCCTGCGCCGGTCCTGACCCTGCCTGATGTGGCACGCTGGCGCGCAAGCCGGATTTTTTAAAATGTTGCCGTTTTCCATGTCTCCAGCCGTGGCGCAGCCTTCACCGCTGCCCTCCATGCGTTGTCTTTCCCCCGCATCCCTCTTCAGGATATCCGCCCGATGAGCACCGTTGCGCAGGATATCGAAGCAAAACCCGCCGCCGGCTTTCAGCGCCGGTTCTATATCACCGCCTGGCGCTGGCATTTTTATGCCGGGCTCTACGTGGCGCCGTTTCTTGCGATGCTGGCCGTCACCGGCCTCATCATGCTGTGGTCGTCGGTACTCTCCGGCCGCGATGGCGAAAACCTCTATTCCGTGACGCCCGCAGCGCAGACGGTCGCAGTCTCGCAGCAGGCAGATGCCGCGCTTGCCGCGGTGCCTGACGGCGTGCTGAAACAGTATATCGCGCCGCGCACCGACAAGCAGGCCGCCCTCTTTCGCGTCAACAACGAAACGCAATCGATCATGGTGGCGGTCGATCCTTATCGCGGCGCGGTTCTCGGCCAATGGGAGCGCCGCACCGCGCTGTACGATCTCGCCGACACCATCCACGGCACGCTGTTGATCGGCACCGTTGGTGACCGGCTGATCGAGATCGCCGCCGGTTTTGCCGTCTTGCTTGTCGTCACCGGCCTTTATCTCTGGTGGCCGCGCGATACCGGCTGGCGCAGCGTTCTCGTGCCGCAGTTTTCGTCTGAGGGCCGGCAATGGTGGAAATCGCTGCACCGGACGGTTGGGTTTTACGTCAGCCTCATCCTTCTTACCTTTCTGCTGTCGGGCCTCACCTGGGCTGGCATCTGGGGTGAAAAGTTCACCCAGGCCTGGAGCACGTTCCCGGCCGAAAAATGGGACAATGTGCCGCTCTCCGACGAAACCCATGCCAGCATGAACCATGACGGCGTGAAGAACGTGCCGTGGACGCTGGAGCAGACGCCGATGCCAGCCTCCGGCTCCAGCGCCGGCATGACCGGCATTGCCGAAGGCCAGCCGGTCGATCTGAATAGCGTGGTGGCACTTGCCCGTGCGCTCGGCTTCGACCACCGGTTCCAGCTGTCGTTTCCGGGCGGCGAAACCGGCGTCTGGACGATTGCCCGCGACACCATGAGCAATGACGCCAGCAACCCGCTGTCGGACCGAACGGTGCATATCGACCGCTACACCGGCCGGATCCTTGCTGACGTCGCCTTTGCCGATTACGGCGTGGCCGGCAAGGCCATGGCTGTCGGCGTTGCCTTCCATGAGGGCGACATGGGGGTCTGGAATATCGCGCTCAACACGCTGTTTTGCCTCTCCATCCTCTTCCTCTCGGCAAGCGGCGTGGTGATGTGGTGGAAAAGGCGGCCGAAGCGGGCGGGCCTTCGCCTGATGGCGCCGACCGTGACCGAGCCCGGGCCGCTCTGGAAAGGCGGCGCACTCGTCATGCTGGTGCTTTCTGTTCTGTTTCCGCTCTCCGGCGCGGTGCTTCTGACCGTCATCGCCGCCGATCTGCTGATCTTCAGGCATCTGAAACCGCTGAAGCGGGCCATCGGCTGAAAGCCTGCGTCAAAAAGCCTTAAGGCCGCCGGACGGATAAACGCCCGGCTGCCCTACACGAACACCGTCAAACCCTCTATTTGAACCCCACGAGAACACAGGACCAGAATGATGAAAAAACAGATTGCAGCGGCCTGCACCGCCTTGTTTCTCCTCCTCGCGCAGGGCGCTTCTGCCCACGGCTTCAAGGTCGGCGCGCTCGAAATCGGCCACCCCTATTCCCGCGCCATGCTGCCGGGCGCCAAGGTTGGCGGCGGTTACTTCAAGATCGTTAATACCGGCGACACCGCCGACCGGCTGGTCAGCGTCACCTCGGATCGTTCACCCGACGTGCAGATCCACGAGATGAAGATGGACGGCGCCATCATGGAAATGCGCCCGCTGCCAAACGGCCTGGATGTGCCCGCCCATGAAACGGTGGAACTGAAGCCCGCCAGCTATCACGTGATGTTCACGAACGTCACCCAGCCGTTCAAGGAAGGCGAGATGATCAAGGCGACGCTCAACTTCGAAAAGGCAGGTCCGGTCGAGGTGGAATTCGTCGTTGGGCCAGCCGGTGGCGATAAGGCGGGCGGCCATGACGCGCACAAGGACCATGGAAAATGACCCGCGCGCCGCTTTCACTGGCAGCTTTGGGCCTTGCCGGCATTCTCGTCACGGTTCTCGTGGCCATCATGGTGTGGGTGTCGGCCGATAGTGCCCGCGCCCGCCCCGGCCCGTTCCATGCCGCATTTTCGCTGATCGACGACCGGGGCAACCCGGTCGACGAGACCCTGTTCAAACGCGGTCCGGCGCTCGTCTATTTCGGTTATACCCATTGCCCGGAAGTCTGCCCGACCACCCTGTTCGAGGTGTCCGGCTGGCTGAAGCAGCTGGGGCCGGAAGGACAAAAGCTCGGGGCCTATTTCTTCACCATCGATCCCGCGCGCGATACGCCTGAGGTCATGCATGAATACGTCACCTCGATCACCGACCGCATCACCGGGATCACCGGCACCGATGCCGAGATGAAAAAGGTGACGGAGGGCTGGATGATCCACGCGGCACGCACCTATGGCGATGACAGCGACTATCACATGAGCCACACGACATCGCTGCTGATGGTGGGCGCCGACGGTCGGCTGAAGGGCATGATCCCCTATGGCTCCGATGACGAGGCGGCGCTCCAAAAGATCCGCTCGACGCTGCTGCGCTGAGGCACGTTACAAAAGGGCTGGGGCAAGCCGGTGGATGCCGCGCGGCCTGAAAGACAGAACGTGCGACAGGCCGAGACAGTCCGCGGCAAGCCAGATTACCGAGAGCCACATTTCCGTGCCCTGCAGGCTCTGCCCCTGGCCTTCGGCAAAAGCAAAACCGCCACCCGCCATCCAGCGCCCGCAGATCCTGTCGAGGATGGAGCGGGCGATCTGCCTTGCCTCCTCGCGCCGGTGATCGGTCTGTTTCAGGCAGAGCATCAGCGGATGGATCGTGTCGAGCAGGTTGCAGGCGTTAAAGCTTTTCCCCGAGAACCCGTCATGCTGGCGATAGTTGAGGAGAACCGTGTTGATGGCCGTTTCCGGATAGGGCACCGGTAGGCCGAACTGCGCATGGGAACCACGCGTCAGGCGATAAAAGCCGTTGACCGGCTGCAGAAAACCTTCGGCCTCTGTCGGGCGCCCCCAGAGACCGGTGGTGCGATCGGCATTGAGCGCCAGCCAGCCGAACAGCGTATGACGGTGGCGACCGCCGCCAAAATAACGGGCATTGAGATAAAGCGCCGTGCCAATGGCATCAACGGTGGCGCCGCTATGCCAGGCCCGTGTGGACCAGGGCAGGCCTTCCAGCCATTCGACAAGCTGGAAACTGTCCATCTTCTCGACGAGATCGACCGGCCGCAGAGGGGCAGCGCTCAAGCATTCCAGCGCATAACCAACCGCCAGAACATTATAGAGTGCTGTCGGATCATCGCGCAGCAGCCCTTCCCGGCGCTGATCCGGATCGGGAAACAGCCCGGTTTCCTCATCCTGATAGGATTGCAGCCGGGCAATCGTGGCAGCCTTGTCGAACCGCTCAGATTCAGCACCGAAGGCTGACGCAATCTCGATGGCATCGCAGAGATGGCGGATCCGCGGCGCAACCGTGCCGCCGGCATCCGCGGAGAGGTATTGACCGTCTTTGCCATAGTGATCGAGCACGGCCCGCCAGTCTTCCTGTGCGGTGAGGTCAAAAGCCAATAAATGCCTTTCCGCCACAGTCTCCGGGCTTTCCACCGGGGAGGTCGCCGTGCCGCGCATGCGCACGACCCGCGCCGGCACGCCGCCAACGATGGCATTTGCAGGCACGTCCTTTGCCACCACAGCACCGGCCGCGATGATGGCACCACGCCCGACCGTCACCCCATCGAGAAGAACGGCATTGGCACCGATCCAGACGTCATCGCCGATCACGATACCGAGCGAAGTGAGCGGCTGGCGATAGATCGGCGTCTCCAGATCGTCAAAGCCGTGATTGAAGCCGATAATGCTGACATGCGAGGCAATGCGCACGCCGTTTCCGATGCGAAGCTTGCCGGAGAGGCAGGCATACGGATTGACCGAAACGTTTTCGCCCATTTCCACATCGCCGCGCACCAGCGCGTGGCCGGCAATCCAGGATGCAGCGCCCATCACCAGCCGGTCGGTGTGGATATTGGCGTTCTCGGCAATGAACACGCCCTCTGCGAAACGGGCGCCCGCATAGGTTTCGAGATCGCGCAAGCGTTTGCGATGGGTCTCGTCCTCAATATCCGAGGGGAGTCTTTCCCAGGTGAGGAAATCGAGGCGATGCCTACCCGGCCTCGCGACAGCCTCGGCTTCCGGCTTTGTCACCGGCTGCGGCGAACTTTCACGCTCACGATCCATCAGAGGCCTCCGATCCCTGCCGGATAGCTGTATGACCAATGCGCAAAATAATCAATCGAAACGCACTATAGATCAGACCAATTTATAGACCTGTATGACGTGAAGGATCACTTCTCGTCGGGATTCCCTTGCACGACCTCGACGTCCTTCAGGTCATGCTGGTGTTTTTCCGGCACGTTGCCGTTGTTTTCAGCCCGGTCGCGGTGAAGCGCTGCGCGTGCCAGCAGCATGAAGGTGATCGGCGTCGTCACCGTCACGAAGAGCCCGATGAGGATCTCATGCAGGGCGGGTCGCGAGGAGGCGACGGAAAAATAGATCATCGAGGCCAGCATGATGCCGCCGACACCCCAGCTGGTGCCAAGTGTGGGGGCATGCAGGCGCTCGTAAAAGGTCGGAAGGCGCAAAAAGCCGATGGCGCCGATCAGGGTCAACGCCGATCCTAAGATCAGGAAGACCGCCACCACAATGGCCGCCCAGAGCGGCAGGTCCGAGACGGGCTGTATCATTCGATCACCTCGCCGCGCATAAGGAATTTGGCCAGAGCCACCGTTGCGACAAATCCCAGCATGCCGATGACGAGAGCTGCGTCGAAATAGATCGTGCTGCCGGTTCCGATGCCGAAGGTGACGAGCATCAGCATGGCGTTGATGTAGAGCGTATCGAGCCCGATGATGCGATCCTGCGCGCGCGGTCCGCGAAACATGCGCACTGAGGCGATCGCCATGGCAATGGCGATCAGCAACTGGGCAATGGAAATGGCGGTCAGAAGAATGACGGCACTCATGCAAATATCTCCAGCAGCAAGGCCTCGTAGCGATGCTTGATCGTCGCGATCCACTGTTCTTCGTCGATGAGGTCGAGCACGTGGAGAAGCACCGTCCCGTCGCGGCTGTCATATTCGAGCCAGGCCGAGCCCGGCGTGCTCGTGAGGATGATCGCCATCAGGGCAAGTGCCGTGCTGTCGCGGATCTCCAGCGGCAGCAGCAGGAAGCCCGACGTGTGCGGCCGGCGCTTGCCCTTCAGGATGAGGGCTGCAACAGCCATGTTGGAGCGCAGGATATCCACGAAAACCACGGCGAAGAGTTTGGGCACCAGCCACCACTTGCGCAGTTTCGGTTTGTCCGGCCGAAGCGAGGCAAGCGCCCAGGAGGCAAAGATGGCAACCAGGGTTCCAAGCACCAGATGGCCCCAGCTGAAGCCGTTGAGCAGCAGCCACATCAGAAGCAGGCAGAAGGCAAGAATGGGATAGGGCAGCATCATGGTCCCTCCGTTCCAGGCGCTGTCCGTTCCTTCCAGCCCTCCACGGTCGCGGCATTGCGCACCGCATCGATATAGACGGCAGGGTTTGCCAGCGTGCGGATGGTGGTATCCATATATTGCATGGCCGGCCCCGCCTGTACCGAAAGCGCAAGCGTCAGCGACAGCAGGAACATGACCGGCACGAGTTCAATCACCAGCACGCGCGGCACCACGTTTTCGAGCGAACTCCAGAAGGTGCGGATACCAACGCGGGTCATGGCGATGAGAGCGGCAACACCTGACAGAATGACCAGCACGCAGAGCAGCCACACCGCCGGCGTCGGCGGAACGCCGATGGCGCCGGTGCCCATCATGGCTGAGAGCATGGCGAACTTGGCAATGAAGCCGGAAAGCGGCGGAAGGCCGGCAAGCAGAATGCCGCAGACGGCAAAGCAGGTGCCGAGAATGGCCATCGTGCCCGGCATGGTCACACCCTCGCCCTCTTCCAGCCGGTCCTCGTCACCATCGCCGTAGGCCTCCATGGTGACGGTGAGAACGTTGGCACCCGCATCCTGCCCACGCTCCACCAGTTCGATCAGCATGAAGAACGCGCTGATGGTGAAGGTGGAGCTGACAAGGTAGAGCAGCGCCCCGGACGAGATCGCCCCGTCATTGATACCGAGCACCATCAGCATCGTACCGGAGGAAACCAGCACGCTATAGCCGGCCATGCGCCCCAGCGCCTGCGAGGCAAGAACACCGATGGTGCCGAAGATGAGCGTTGCCGTGCCGCCCCAGAGCAGAACGGTGGCGCCGAAGCCGGCGGATGGCCCCTCGCCGAAGAGCAGCATCGTCAGCCGAAGAATGACGTAGATGCCGAGCTTGCTCAAAATGGCAAAGATGCCCGCGACCGGTGCAGACGCTGCACTATAGGCTGTCGGCAGCCAGAAGCAGAGCGGCCACATGCCGGCCTTGATGAGGAAGGCAACGCCCAGCACACCGGCGCCCGCTTCCATCAGCATCCGCCGGTCCGGCTCGATCTGGGGAATGCGCGCGGCAAGATCAGCCATGTTGAGCGTGCCGGCCGTGCCGTAAATCAGGCTGACGCCGATGAGGAAGAACAGCGCCGCCACCAGGTTGACGGCGATGTAATGCATGCTGGCCTTAACGCGCAACGGTCCCGACCCATGCAGCAAGAGACCGTAGGAGGCCGCCAGCATGACCTCGAAAAAGACGAAGAGATTAAACAGGTCGCCGGTGAGGAAGGCACCGTTCAGCCCCATCAGCAGCAGCTGGAACATGCTGTGGAAATGCGCGCCCACCCCGTGCCAGCGGGCCAGCGAAAAGACGAGCGTTGCGATGGCAAGAAGCGCTGCCAGCAGCAGCATCAGCGCCGAAAGGCCGTCCAGCACCAGAACGATGCCGAAAGGTGCTGCCCAGTTGCCGAGGAGATAGACGCCCTCGAAATCGTTCGGGCCGCTTTCGATGCGAAAGAGGATGATGGCGATCATGCAGAGAATGATCGTCGAGGCGAGGCTGATCATGGCCTTCGTCACGCGCTTGCGCTCGTCGAAGAACAGCAGCACGGCGGCCGCGATCATGGGCACCAAGATCGGTGCGATGATGAGGTGGTGAGCCCAGCCGTTCATTTGCGCTCGTTCCTCCCGTCCACATGGTCGTTGCCCGTCAGCCCACGCGAGGCCAGAAGCACCACAAGAAACAGCGCCGTCGTGGCAAATCCGATGACGATGGCCGTCAGAACCAGCGCCTGCGGCACCGGATCGGAGAGCGTGGAGGAGACGACGCCATCCTCCAGGATCGGCGGCAGATTGCTCTTTACCCCGCCGACGCCGAAGATGAACAGGTTGACCGCATAAGACAGAAGCGCCAGCCCGACGATGACCTGATAGGTGCGCGGGCGAAGGATCAGCCACACACCGCAGCCGGTCATCACGCCGATGGCTATGGACAGCACGAGTTCCATGTCAGGCCTCCTCCGCCTTTGTCGCCGCATCGTTGCTGCGCACCCGCCGGATACGCACGGACTGGTGGGCAAGAGCGACCATGATCAGCACCGTGGAACCGACGACGAGAGAGAACACACCGAGATCAAACAGCAGGGCGGTTGCCGCCGGCATTTTTCCGATGAGTGGCAGCTCGATATAGCGGAAATGCGAGGTGAGGAACGGATAACCGAGGAACCAGGCGCCGATGCCGGTCGCCAGCGCGGTGAGCAGCCCGCCGCCCATCCAGCGCAGCGGCAGGATCCGCAACCGGTCTTCCGCCCAGCGCGTGCCGCCCGCCAGATATTGCAGCAGGAAGGCGATGGACATCGTCAGGCCAGCCGAGAAGCCGCCGCCCGGCATGTCGTGACCGCGCATGAAGATATAGACCGCAAAGGTGATGATGACAGGAAACAGCCACTGCATGATGAGCGAAGGCACCAGGAGATAATCACGCACCGTATCGCCGGGCGCCCGTTCGGGCCGCTCCTCGTCGAAGCGGTTCTGGATGCGCTGCTGCTCCGGCATGTCGATACTGTCGGACGCGGGCCGGAAACGGCGCAGCAGCGCAAAGACGGTGAGCGACACGACGCCGAGAACAGCGATCTCGCCCAGCGTATCGAAGCCGCGGAAATCCACCAGGATGACGTTGACGACATTGCGCCCGCCCCCCTGCGCATAGGCATTTTCAAGGAAATACGTGGCGATCGCATCCGGCACCGGCATGGTCATCACCGCAAAGGCGATGAAGGACATGCCGACACCGCAGGCAATCGCCAGAACCAGATCGCGGAAGCGGCGAAAGCGGCCGCGCAGCGAAATGTAGGCGCCCATGTCAGGATTGCGCTTCGGCAGCCAGCGCAGGCCGAGAAGAATAAGCACGGTGGTGACGATCTCGACCAGCAGCTGGGTGATGGCGAGATCCGGCGCCGAGAGCCAGACAAAGGTGATGCAGACGATGAGCCCGACACCACCCAGCATGACGAGAGCCGCCAGCCGGTGGTATTTTGCCATGTAGGCCGCCCCGAGCGACAGCGCGATGCCAATGGCCCAGAGCGCTGCAAAGGCCGGATCAATGCCGGTAAACCGCAAGAGACGCGGCTCGAAACCCGAGACGTAGAGCGGCAGCAGGCCTGCCAGGAAACCACAGGCGACAACCCAGCGCAGTTGCGGCTGGAGATTGCGCGTGCCCATGCGGCTTTCGGCAAGGCGCGCCCAGCGCCAGGAAACGGTGACGAGCACACGCTCGAAAATGCGCTGTCCACGCAGGTTGCGCAGGAAAGGCGGCCCATCGGCACAGCGGGCAAAATACCCGCGCAAGAGGACATAAAGCAGCGCACCGCCGACAAGTGCGATCACGCTCATCAGCAGAGGCAGGTTAAAGCCATGCCAGATGGACAGGCTATATTCCGGCGTCTGGCTGCCGAGCACGCTTTCCACCGCCATATGCAGGAAAGGCCCGATGGAATAGGCCGGCACAATGCCGACGACGAGGCAGACGATGACCAGAAATTCGATGGGAAAGCGCATCCAGTGCGGCGGCTCATGCGGGGTTTCAACCGGCAGGTCGGTGGGCTTTGGCCCGAAGAACACCGTGTGGATGAAGCGCAGCGAATAGGTGACGCTGAAGGCGCCGGCAAGCGTTGCGATATAGGGAAGCGCCTTGTCGAGGATGGAATCGGCATGCGTTTCCACCGCTTCGGCAAAGAACATTTCCTTCGACAGGAAACCGTTCAGAAGCGGCACACCCGCCATCGAGGCGCTCGCCACCATCGCAAGCGTGGCCGTAATCGGCAAAAACCGGAACAGGCCGCTTAATCGTCGCATGTCGCGCGTGCCGGTCTCATGGTCGATAATGCCGGCAGCCATGAACAGCGAGGCCTTGAAGGTCGCGTGGTTCAGCATGTGGAAGATGGCGGCCACCGTCGCCAACGGACTGCCAAGGCTCAAGAGCGTGGTGATGAGGCCGAGATGGCTGATCGTCGAATAGGCCAGCAGCCCCTTCAGATCCTGCTGGAACATGGCGAAATAGGCGCCGAGCAAAAGCGTCAGCACGCCGGCCAAGCCCACCAACCAGAACCATTCATAGGTGCCAGACAGCACTGGCCAGAGCCTGACCAGCAGGAAGACCCCAGCCTTCACCAGCGTTGCCGAATGCAGGAAGGCCGACACGGGCGTTGGCGCTGCCATGGCGTTGGGCAGCCAGAAATGGAACGGAAACTGCGCGCTTTTGGTGAGCGCTCCGAGCAGGATGAAGATCAGCGCCGGCAGGTAGAGGGCGTGGTTGCGGATGACATCGCCTGAAGCCAGCACCTTGTCGAGATCGTAGCTGCCGACGATGTTGCCGAGGAGGAGCATGCCGATCAGCAGGCAGAAACCGCCGATACCGGTAATCGTCAGCGCCATGCGCGCGCCGTCGCGGGCGGTGGAATTGTTGTGCCAGTAGCTGATCAGCAGGAACGAAAAGATGCTGGTCAGTTCCCAGAACACCGAGATGAGGATGATGTTGCCGGAAATGACGATGCCGAGCATGGCGCCCATGAAGGCCAGCAGGAAGGCAAAGAAGCGCGGGATCGGATCGTCTTCCGACATGTAATAGCGGGCGTAGAGCACGACGAGAAAGCCGATGGCGGTGATCAGCATGGTAAAGATCCATGCAAAGCCATCCAGGCGAAGCGTGAAGTTCAGCCCGAACTGAGGAAGCCACTGCGCCTCGAAACGCAGCACATTGCCTTGGGCAAGGGCTGGATAGAAGCTTGCCGTCAAAAGCGCTGCAGAGAGCGTCACGGCACCCGCCACAAAGACGGGAAGGTCGCGCGACGTGGTGTTGAGGATCAGGCCTGTTGCCAGGCTGCCCAGAAACGGCAGAGCCAGAAGGACGACCAGAAGAAATGGCTCAAACGTTATCCCAATGCCCTAGATCCTTCCGTCTTCATACGATGCAGGTTGAAAAGGGGCCGGTAGCCCATCTAGCAATCTACAAATAAACGCCATATATGATTGATATCGACCAATATGGGCAACGTGCTGCGATGGGTCAACCCAAGGCGACCATAATATTAAGTCCGTCTCTCTGTCGGGCCGCCCGCGGGCTTCTCGATTGGACGCAAACCGATCTTGCAGAACGGTCCGGCGTGTCTCGCAGCACCATTCGTGACTATGAGGGCAGCCGCCACGAGGCCCACCGCGCCACTGAAGCCCAGCTTCGCCTTGCGTTCGAACAGGGCGGGATCGCCTTCATCCAGGTCAGCGACGAAACGATCGGCATCTGTGCCGGCACGGCCGAGAGATAACCATCGGCACCTGATGGCGCCGATGGTACAGATTGCTGTTTCCAGCAGTCACCCACCCCGCGATCAGGTGCGGGCGCTCGCCTCGACTGCCTGGTCTGCCGCCGCCTTGCGCCGGGTGCGCCAGTCGCCGAGGAAGAGCAGGATCGGGGCTGCGATGAAGACTGAAGACGATGCGGCGATGAAGATGCCGAACACCATCGGGATGGCGAAGCTTTCCACCGCACTGCCGCCCCAGATTGCCATCGGCACCATGGCGAGGAAGGCCGTGGCCGATGTATAGAGGCTTCTGGCCAGCGTCTCGTTGATCGACATGTTGATGAGGTCGCGGAAGGGCATGGCCTTGTAGAGGCGCATGTTTTCCCGCATGCGGTCATAGACCACCACCTTATCGTTGACGGAATAGCCGACAAGCGTCAAGAGCGCGGCGATTGCCGTCAGGTTGAAGTCGAGCCCGGTCAGCGCGAAGAAACCGACCGTTTTCGTGACGTCGAGGATCAACGTGGCAATGGCCCCGACCGCAAACGGCCATTCGAAGCGCACCCAGATATAGATGAGCATGGCAAGGCTTGCGAGCACCACCGAGGTGATGCCGGCGGTTGCCAGCTCCCCGCTCACCTTCGGCCCCACCACTTCCGTGCGTTCGATCTTGGCGGAAGGATCGATCCGGACGATCTCGCCGCGCAGTTTCTCGATGGCTTCGGTCTGGGCCGTTTCAGGCCCCGGCTGGCGCTCCAGCCTCAGCAGAATGTGGTTGCGGTCGCCAAATTCCTGCAGCGCCACTTCGCCGAGCCCCAGCCCCTCGATGCCGGAGCGGAAGGCCGAGAGATCCGCCGGTTCGCCGGTTGAGACTTCCACCTGGATGCCGCCCTTGAAATCGACGCCGTAATTGAGGCCCGGCGTGATGAACAGGACGATGGAGGAGATGGAGAGGAAGGCGGAGATGCCGATGCCCACCATGCGCGCCTTCATGAAGTCGATCTTGGTTCCGTCGCGGATGAGGCCGAGCGGCAGAAGCGGGCGGATATTGATCGTCTTCAGCCTGGCGCGGGCGGCAATGGCAATCATCGCGACGCGCACGACCGAGACGGCCGTGAACATCGAGATGGCAATGCCAAGCCCCATGGTGACAGCAAAACCGCGCACCGGCCCGGAGCCGAACCAGAACAGCAGAACCGTTGCGATCAGCGCCGTGACATTGCTGTCGATGATGGTGGAATAGGCCTTGCTGAAGCCGAGATCGATGGCGGCAAACGCCCCCCTTCCCTTGCGGCTTTCCTCTCGGATGCGCTCGTTGATCAATACGTTAGCGTCGACCGCAAGGCCGATGCCGAGCACGATGCCGGCAATGCCCGGAAGCGTCAGTGTTGCCCCGATAATACTGAGACCGGCAAAGGTGAGGATGACGTTGAGCGTCAGCGCCACGACGGCCAGAATGCCCCAGCCCCCATAAAGGGCGAGGATAAAGACGACAACGAGGGCAAAACCGATGAGGCCGGAGGTGATGCCCCGCTCGATCGCATCGCCGCCGAGATCGGCTCCGACCGTGCGTTCCTCGATGACAGTCAGCTTGGCCGGAAGCGCGCCGGCACGCAGAAGCGCTGCCAGCGTATTGGCGTTCGAGACGGAAAAATCGCCGGAAATCTGTCCCGCACCGCCGGTGATCGGTTCGCGGATGACGGGCGCGCTCAAGACCTTGCCGTCGAGCACGATGGCAAACGGACGGCCGACATTCTGGCGGGTGATATCGGCAAAGCGGGTGGCACCCGTCTGGTCGAAGCGGAAGCTGACCACAGGCTGGTTGTTGTTGGGATCGAAGGCGACGCGCGCATCCGTCAGCCGGTCACCCGAAAGCAGCACCCGGTCTTCGACGGGATAATTCTGGCCTTCCTCGTCGGAGCGCATGGTCACACCGCGGTCGCCTTCACGCCCCAGGAGGTGAAAGCTCATCTTGGCGGTGGAGCCGAGAAGCGCGCGAAGGTTGGACGGATCCTGTTCACCGGGCAGCTGCACCAGCACGCGGTCGCTGCCGACACGCTGGATGGCGGGCTCGGCGACACCGACCTGGTCAACGCGCTGGCGGATGATTTCAAGGCTCTGCTCGACGGCGCTGCTCATGCGGTGGGTGATGCCGGCATCCGAGGGCCGGATCGTCAGTGCGTCCGTGCCCCGGTCGGCAATGGTCAGATCCTGGCTTGTGCTGAGCCCCGTGGTAACCGGATTGGAAAGGCCGGTCAGCGCCGTGCGGGCCGCCTCACGCTTTTGTGCATCGGCAAGCGTGACGGCGACGGCCGTTTTTTCCCGTTGCACCGAGCGTGTTTCGACGCCGGCTTCGCGCAGGGCAACACGCGCCTCCTGCGTCAGTGTCTGCAGCCATTCGTCCTCAAGTGCGGGGCGGTCCACTTCCAGCACCAGATGCGACCCGCCGCGCAGGTCAAGCCCGAGCGATACCTTCTGGTTCGGCAGGAAGGACGGCCAGCTTTCAAGGGTTTTATCCGACAGGACATTCGGCAGGGCGACAAGCAGCCCGACCAGGATGATGACCAGATAGGTCACCACCTTCCATGTTGAGTTTTTCACAAGCGATATCCAGCATAGAATGCAGCACGCAACAGCCCCTGGGCTTTTGGCGCGCGCATATGGTGATCGTCATGACGAAGAGGTTTCTTCGTCCCGTGGGATCAGGCCAATGCGGATGGCGGAGCGCGCGGCTGGAAGGCGGTAAAGGCCACCGAAGCCAAACCACGGCGCGGAAGATCGAGAGCGGCAGCCTGCGTGCGAAGCGGCAGAAGCAGTGCCGAGAAATCCGGCAAAATGGCATCCGGCGGGTCCGATGCACGAACCTTGCCAAACACCCGCTGATCGGCGGACAGGATGATCCGGACCGCATCCCGCTTGCCGAGAAAAGCCATCTGCTGTGGCAGCGGAGCAGACGAAACAGCAAGGGAAGGGTTGGCGTCTTCGGCAGGATGCGGCCCCGACAGCACCAGAAACACCACCAGCAGAAAACTCTGCACCACTGACGTCGCAAGCGCGACGCCGGTTCGGCCAGAGGGTTTCAGCGTGGAAAAGAGCGTTCGGATGATGGGATCTGCCTTGTGTGTTTGTATCCGTCCCATCGCATATACGCCCCGATAACTCCACCCCTTGCGCCTGAAACACCTCTCGAATTCATCCAAAGTGGCCCCGTTGGCCAAGAGAGGAGGCGCAGACGTCAGGGGATTCCGGCGGTGGCAGCCGCCGCACGCCTTGCGGGCATTCTGGCCGGCCTGTCATCGATCCGCATCAAAAACTTCATCAACCCGTCACGGAACGTTGCTCGATCCATCACAAATGGCCGGTAAACCGCCCCTCGATTTCCGGGGGGACAGACGCCGGAAACATAGTCCTGAAACGAGGCACTCGCGATGAAGATTTTTGCTTTGAAGACCGTTCTGGCCGGCCTGATGGCCGCCACGACGCTGGGGGCAGCACCGGCCTTTGCTGAAAAAACCAAGTTCGAATTCTGGTACGGCCTTTCCGGCGATCTGGGCGAACGCGTGCAGGATGCCTGCAAGAAGTTCAACGACACGCAGACCGATTTCGAGATCGTCTGCACCTCGCAGAACGCCTATGACGCGACGCTGCAGAACACCATTGCCGCTTACCGCGCCAAGAAGCAGCCCGCCATCACCCAGATCTATGACGCCGGCACGCTGGACCTGATGCTGTCGGGTGCCTTCATCCCCGCCAAGAAGCTGATGGCCGACAACGGCTACAAGATCGACTGGAACAACTATTTTGGCGGCATCGCCAACTATTACGCAACGGCCGGCGGCGAGCTGCAGTCCTTCCCGTTCAATTCCTCGACGGCGATGTTCTATTACAACGAGACCGCTTTCGAAAAGGCCGGCATCACCTTCAAGCCGGAGACCTGGGAACAGGTTGAAGAAGCCGCCCGCAAGCTGAAGGCCGCAGGCTACGAGTGCCCGCTCGGCTTCAACTTCGATACCTGGGCAATCATGGAGCAGTTCTCTGCCATCCATAACCAGCCGATCGCCACCAAGGCCAACGGCTATCAGGGTCTTGATGCCGAAGTCGTCTTCAACAAGACGAAGTTCGTCGATCACGTCAAATTCTTCAAGAAGATGCAGGACGAGAAGCTGTTCGTCGTCAAGACCAAGCAGCTCGGCATGGACATCGTTCCCGCCTTCACCTCGCAGACCTGCCAGATGATGCAGACCTCGATTGCCGACCACGGCACCGTTGGCAAAACGCTTCCGGAAGGTGTGAAGTGGCAGGCCACGATGCTGCCGGTCTGGAAGGGCACCGAGCGCAAGAATTCGCTCGTCGGCGGTGCATCGCTTTGGGTTATGGCCGGCCGTCCGGACGCTGAATACAAGGGCGCTGCCGCTTTCCTCAACTTCCTCGGCCAGCCGGAGATGGTTCAGTGGTGGTCGACGGTTACCGGCTACATCCCGGTCACCAAGACCGGCTTTGATGCCATGAAGGCCAACGGCTTCTACGACAAGGCACCCTACAAGGGCCGTGAACTGGCCATCGCCAGCCTGACCTACACGCCGACCTCGGAAAACACCCGCGGCATCCGCCTCGGCGGTTTCACGCAGATCCGCAAGGAAGTCTCGACGTCGCTCGAAGCCATCTTCATGCAGAACGCCGATGTTCAGAAGGAACTGGACCAGGCGGCTGAGCGCTCCAACGTCGTGCTGCGTCGCTTCGAAAAGACCTATGCCGGCCAGAAGCTGAACTGATCCTCTTCTGCCTGATATCATCGGGGGAGCCTGCCGCAAGACGGCCGGCTCCCCCTCTCCTGCTGATCGTCTTGCATTGGTCCACTCATGGAAAAACGCGCCGTTTTCAAGAGCTGGTGGCTGCCCGTTCTGTTTGCCCTGCCGCAGCTCGTCCTGATCCTCCTGTTCTTCTACTGGCCGGTTGCGGCTGTGGTGAACTGGGCCTTCACGCTGGAGCCACCGTTTGGTGGTGCCGCTGAATTTGTCGGCTTTGCCAATTTCAAGGAAGCTCTGTCTGACCCGTTCTACTGGAATTCGGTCGTCGTCAGCCTGATCTTTGCAACCGTCGGACCGTTTTTCTGCATTTTCATCGGATTGACACTGGCGCTTGCGGTCGATCGCCAGCTGCCCGGGTCCGGTTTCTTCCGCTTTTTCTACATCCTGCCTTTCGCCATTGCGGGCCCTGCCGCCGGCATGGCGTTCCGCTTCATCCTGTCGCCCGAGCGTGGGCTTGCGGCCTCCATCAACGCGCTGTCGCCGGATCTGTGGAACCCGGCCAAATATGGCAGCCATGCGCTGGCGCTCGTCATCATCATCTTCATCTGGAAGTGGTCGGGTTATACGTTCATCTTCCTGCTGGCCGGATTGCAATCCGTGCCGCGTGCGCTTGGCGAGGCTGCCGCCATGGATGGCGCCGGGCCTTTCCGCCGGGCCATCGACGTGCAGGTGCCGCTTCTGGCGCCCACCCTGTTCTTCCTGCTGGTCACCATGATGACCGAAGGTTTTGTCGGCGCCGATACGTTCGGCATCGTGCACTCCGTCACCGGCGGTGGTCCGAACCACGGCACAGAGGTGATGGTCTACCGCATCGTCGACGAGGCCTTCCAGGGTCTCAATTATTCCGGCGCGTCTGCACAGAGCATCATCCTGATCGGGCTCATCATGGTCTTCACCTTCATCCAGTTCCGCTTCATCGAGAAGCGGGTGCATTACAAGTGAGGCCGGAATGATCCAGCGCACCCCTTATGCCGATGCCTTCACCTACGCCATCATGGTGATCGGCTTCCTCCTGCTGCTCGGCCCCTTCCTCGTCGTCCTCGCCGGCGCCAGCCAGACCATGCCACAGGTGAATGCAGTCCCCTTCAGCTTCCTGCCGCAGGGCGAATTCATGAAGAATGCCAGCGCTGCCTGGGCGCGGGCGGATCTCGGAACGGCCATGACCAACAGCCTGATCATGGCGGCCCTGGTCACGGCCGGCAAGGTTGCGCTGTCGGCCTGCACGGCATTTGCCATCGTGTTCTTCCGCACGCCCCTGAAGCATGTGTTCTTCTGGAGCGTGTTCATCACGCTGATGCTGCCGCTCGAAGTGCGCGTCGTGCCGACCTATGCCGTGGCCGCCGACCTCTTCCAGCCGATCAAATCCATCCTCGGGTTTTTCGGCCTCGAGATCGGCATCGAGTGGAATCTCCTGAATTCCTATGCCGGCCTGACGCTTCCGCTGATTGCGACGGCCACCGGTACCTTCCTCTACCGGCAGTTCTTCATGACGCTGCCGGACGAACTGGCGGAAGCCGCACGCATGGATGGCTCGGGCTCGGTGCGTTTCTTCTTCGACATGCTGCTTCCGCTGTCGCGCACCAACATGCTGGCGCTCACCACCATCATGTTCGTTTATGGCTGGAACCAGTATCTCTGGCCGCTGCTGATGGTGACCGACCCCTCTTACAAGACCTTAATGATGTCGCTGCTCGCGCTTTTACCCTCCGACAACGGCATTCCCGACTGGAACGTGACGCTCGCCGGTTCGCTGATCATCATGGCCCCGCCGGTCATCGTCGTCGCAGTCCTGCAGCGCTGGTTCGTGCGCGGCCTGGTCTCCTCCGAAAAGTGATCGCCCGTGCGCGTCTCCCGAAAACAAGGTTTGACTAAAATGGCTGATATCCAGATCCGCGCCGTGCGCAAGAGCTACGGCAAAACCCCGACGCTGCACGGCATCGACCTGTCGTTCGATTCCGGCGAATTCGTCGTTATCCTCGGCCCCTCCGGCTGCGGCAAGTCCACGCTGTTGCGCATGATTGCCGGCCTAGAAGACATCACCGCCGGCGAGATCGCCATCGACGGGCGTGTCGTCAACAAGCTGGAGCCGCGCGAGCGCGGTTGCGCCATGGTGTTCCAGAACTACGCGCTTTATCCGCACATGACGGTTGCCGGCAATATCGGCTATGCGCTGAAGGTGGCGGGCGTCGCCAAGGCCGAGCGCGAACGGCGCATTGCCGAGACCGCAAAGATCGTCGGCCTGCAGGATTACCTTGAGCGGCGGCCGGCAGCACTTTCGGGCGGTCAGCGCCAGCGTGTCGCCATGGCGCGCGCCATCATCCGCGAGCCAAAAGTGTTCCTGTTCGACGAACCGCTGTCGAACCTTGACGCAAAACTGCGCGTCACCATGCGTGCGGAAATCCGCAAGCTGCATCAGCGCCTGTCGGCCACATCGGTTTTCGTCACGCATGACCAGGTGGAAGCGATGACGCTTGCCGACCGGCTGGTGGTGATGAACCGCGGCCATGTCGAGCAGGTCGGCCGGCCGCTCGATATCTATCACCGCCCGGCCAGCACCTTTGTCGCCTCCTTCATAGGCGCACCGGCGATGAACCTGTTTACGACGCGCATCGAGGTGGAAACCGCAACCGTGCGCCTCGACGGTGCTGCCATCGCCATCGATCCGCTGGTGGCGCATGCACTGCGCGGCCGTGAGGTGATCGTTGGCATTCGCCCCGAGCAATGCCGCCTCACAACCGAGGGCAAAGGCCTTCCGGCGCGCATCGATTTCGTCGAGGAACTCGGCGTCGGCCGCGTCATCCATTGCGAGATCGCCGGCGAGGCCTTTGCCGCAGCCGTGGCGGAGGATGCCGACGTTTCCGCCGGCGACACCGTCTGGCTGTCGCTCCCCCCGGAGCAACTGCACTTCTTCGACGCCGAGACCGGCCGTCGCATCGAATTCCCCCTCCCGGGCACCGACATCGCTGCTGCACGCGGCAGCGCATCCACGACACAGCACACCGGAGTTCTCTCATGACCGACATCATTTCCGCCATCGGCTTCTGCAATCGCACCGGCCGCGGCGACCTCACCACGCTTGACGCATCGCTGCGCGAAATCGCCGACACCGGCGCAGACGCCTGCGAAATCGGCATCTATGGCGAAGAAATCGTCTCGGGTGGCCGCATCATCGAAGATCGCATGAGCCGCGTCACCGAGATCGTTGGCCAGTATGCGTTCAAGAAGCTGTCGCTGCATGGCCAGATCAGCTCCAACTTCATGGACCGCGAGCACCTCGTCCTGCAAAAGCAGGTCGTGCGCGCCATGCTGGAAATGGCAAACCGTCTCGGCGCCGGCATCCTTGTTCACCACTCCGGCTCCGCCCAGCTGGCACCCGGCGAAGATGGCGCCGAGCTTGACCAGATGGAGCGCGAGGCACTGTCCGAAATGGCCGATGTCGCCAAGGGTTATGGCGTGCGGATCGTGCTCGAAAACATCTTTACCACCGAAAGCGGCCAGTATCGCCAGACGCCGAGCCAGGTGGCTGAAACGGTCCGCGCCATCGGCCATGACAATGTCGTTGCCCTCATCGACTTCAGCCATGCCTATATCGAATCCACCTTCAAGGGGCTCGATTTCCGCGACCAGTTGCGCGCCATGGCGCCTGTCACCGGCCACCTGCACGTCCATGACAGCTTCGGCCGTCCCTACACGATGACAAAGTTCTTCCACCCGGCAGAAGCAACCGCACTTGGTATCGGCGACCTGCACCTGCCGATCGGCTGGGGCGATATCGCCTGGGACGAGATCTTTTCCGAACTGAGCTTCCTGCCGGATACGACGCTGATCATGGAAATCGGCGCCGAACGTTTTATCGACCAGCAGCCGGCCTGCCTTGCCCGCGCCCGCGCGCTGGCACAGATGGTCAACGCACGCTGACGTTAGCCCCATGAAAAAGGGGTTCCGGTCATTCCGGAGCCCCATCACTCTCAAGCTTTCCACATTCGAAGGCTGAGCAGACAAATTATCGGCGGGTGCGAAGCCCGTCCATCAAAAGCCCGATCAGGCGGTGGCAACGATCGCGCCAGTCTGGAAGATCCGGCATCGAATAGATGCCCGACAGCGCATGCAGAAGGTCACTCGTTTCCATGTCGTCGCGGATCAGCCCCTCGGCGGCCGCCTTGGCACGAAGACTTTCCAGCGCCTCGCGAATGCGGCTCGCGCCATCGGCAAACAGGCCTGAATTGGAACTCATCAACACTTTGAGGCTTGCGGCCATGCCACGCTTGGCGGCAATATAGCTGACGAAGCGACGCATCCACTCCTCAAGTGCCACATCGGCCGGATGGCGTGCGGCAAGGGTTTCAGCCGCCGCCGCCAGACTTTCCAGTTCACGACGATAGACAGCCTCAACCAGATGCTCGCGGCTTGGAAAATGCCGGTAGAGCGTCCCGATCCCGACACCCGCCTGCTTTGCGATATCATCCAGAGACGTCGCGACGCCATTGGCCGAAAAGGCGGCAGCGGCGACTTCCAGAAGTTTCTCGCGGTTGCGCAGCGCATCGGCGCGCGGTCTGGGAGAAGGTTTTATCGGTTCTGCTGCTGACAAAAACACGGGTCCTGACAGGTGGGGACTTGACGAGCGTCGATACACCCCTAAGTTAATCGGAGGCGCCTCCGGTTACGAAACAGAGCGCTCTCTTTGTTTACCGCATCCGGCAACCGGATGTCATGGATAATGTTTCCGCGCATCCCGCGGCCGACCTTTACGGGCCGCCCGCCAACTGCCCCCCACGCATTTCCTCTTCGTTCCCCTCAGGAGCCGTCATGACCCAAACCATTCCCCTGACGCTGGACATCAATGGAACACCGCATGCCCTTGCAGTGGAGCCACGCGTAACGCTTCTCGATGCGCTGCGCGAACAGCTTCACCTCACAGGCACCAAGAAGGGCTGCGACCAGGGCCAGTGCGGCGCCTGTACGGTGCTGGTCGATGGCCGCCGCGTTCTCTCCTGCCTGACGCTTGCCGTGCAGGCGGAAGGTTGCGAGATCGCCACGATCGAAGGCATCGCCGGCGAGAACGGCGAACTGCACCCGGTGCAGGCAGCGTTCCTGGAACACGACGCCTTCCAGTGCGGTTATTGCACACCGGGCCAGATCCTCTCGGCGGTTGCCTGCATCCGCGAAGGCCATGCCGGCTCCGACACCGAAATCCGCGAATACATGTCCGGCAATCTCTGTCGGTGCGGAGCCTATAACACCATCGTTGACGCCGTGCGTCAGGCAGCGGAGGCAGCCCGATGAAAGATTTCACCTATTCGCGCGCGGCTTCGCTTGAAGATGCCGGCCTGAGGGCAAAGGAAGCTGGCGTTCTGCTGATGGCCGGCGGCACCACGCTTCTGGATCTGGCCAAATGCGGCGTAACAGAGCCGGATGCCGTCATCGACATCGGCCGCCTCGCCGGGCTTGCTGATATCCGTCTATCGGACGACGGTCTTCACATCGGCACGCTCGCCCGCATGAGCGACGTGGCAGACCATCAGGGCGTCAAGAGCGCTTTTCCCGCCATTGCCCAGTCGCTTTCGCTTGCCGCCTCGCCGCAGTTGCGCAACATGGCAACCATCGGCGGCAACCTTCTGCAACGCACGCGCTGCGCCTATTTCCGCGATCCCGGCGCATTTCCCGCCTGCAACAAACGCCAGCCCGGCAGTGGCTGCTCGGCCCTTGGCGGCGTCACCCGCAACCACGCGGTTCTCGGCACGAGCCCGCACTGCATCGCAAGCTATCCCGGCGATCTTGCCGCAGCCCTCATCGCACTCGATGCGGTGGTCGAACTGCAGGATCGCAAGATCCCGATTGCCAACTTCTTCCTTGAACCCGGCGACACGCCACACATCGAAACCGTGCTGCAGCCCGGCGAGATCGTCACCGGACTTTTCATCCCCGCCTCCCCGGCAGCGCACTGTTCCACCTATCTGAAGGTGCGCGACCGCGCGAGTTACGAGTTTGCCGCAGCCAGCGCCGCCGTTGCTCTCGACCTGCACGAAGACGGACGCACGATCCGCGATCTGCGCGTCGCCCTTGGCGGCGTGGCCACCACACCGTGGCGCGCCCGTTCCGTCGAGCAGGCCCTGATCGGCAAGACACTCGATGAGAGCAATGTTGCTCAGGCAAGCCGGCTTGCCACGGAGGGCGCCGTGCCCCACGGCGACAACCATTACAAGATTGACCTTGTGCCGCGTGTCGTCACGCGCGCCATCCTGACGCTTGGAGGCCTCGCATGACCCTCATCGAACCCAGAAAGCATGGCGATGCCTCCGACGGCAGCCTCGGCCGCCACGTCGCCCGTCTCGATGGCCGCCGCAAGATTACCGGTGCTGCGACCTATGCCCTGGAACAGCCGGTCGAAAACCTCGTCCACGCCGTTCTCGTCCAGTCCACCATCGCATCCGGCCGCGTCGTGTCCGTTGACAAGGCGGCCGCCGAGTCCTCCCCAGGCGTTCTGATGGTGCTGACGCCGGACAATGTGTTCAACATGATGGTTGCCTCCGACTGGAACGGCAACCGTGTGGACAAGGTGCCCTACCTGCCGCTGCCCGCCGAGGTGAACTACAACGGCCAGGCGGTTGCCGCCGTCATCGCCGAAACGTTCGAGCAGGCTCGGGAAGCCGCCCGGCTCATCAAGGTGCAGTACGAGGAAACGCCGGCGACCACGACCATTGCAGAGGCCGGCACCGGCAAGGTGACCGGGCCGATGACGGTGGAATGGGGCGATGCAGAGGCCGCCTTTGAAGCGGCCGACATCACCATCGAGGCCGAATACCGTACACCGCGCGAATATCACGTGCCCATCGAGCCGCACGGCCTGATCGCCAGCTGGCAGGACGACCAGCTGACGATCTGGGAGCCCAGCCAGTGGACGCATGGCATGGCGCGCACCTATGCCGAATGGTTCGAAATCCCGTTCGAGCATGTCCGCATCATCTCGCCCTTCATCGGCGGCGGCTTTGGCTCCAAGGGCGGCGCCTATTTTTATGGCGCGGTGGCAGCGCTTGCCGCTCGGGAACTCGGCCGTCCGGTGAAGCTTGCCGTCACCCGGTCGCAAGGGTTTACCGCCTATGGCGGACGCGCGTCGACGCGCCAGACGCTGAAGCTCGGCGCTTCCGCAGATGGCGTACTGCAGGCCGTCATTCACCGCGGTGCCAACGAAACCTCGACCTATGCGGAGTTTCATGAGTCAACCGGGGCTGCAACGCCCATCATGTACGCGGTGAACAACTTTAGTTCGCAGCAGAGCCTGATCAAGGTGAACACCGTCACTCCCGGCGCGCTGCGCGCACCCGGCAAGAACCCCAGCGCCTATGGCATCGAATGCGCCATCGACGAGCTGTCCTATGCAGTCGGCATCGACCCGCTGGAGATCCGGCTTCGCAACTATGCCGATCACGATTACCAGTCCGGCAAGCCTTGGTCGACGCGCAAGCTGCGGGAAGCCTTGATGACGGGCGCCGAGCGTTTCGGCTGGTCGAAGCGATCCGCTGCCCCCCGCTCCATGCGCGACGGCCGCACCCTGATCGGCTGGGGCATCGGCTGCGGCACGTTTCCGAACTTGACCAACAGCAGCGAGGCGATGATCCGCATCCTCTCAGACGGTAGCGTCGAGGTGGAAAGTGCCGGCATCGACATGGGCCAGGGCACCTATACGATCGTTGCCCAGACGGCAGCCGACGCGCTCGGTGTCGGCGTCGAGCAGGTGGATGTGAAGCTCGGCGATTCCCTCTCCGCCGGTGCGCCGGTTGCTGGCGGCTCCATGCTGGCGGGCTCCATCACAGGCGCCGTTCACAAGGCCGCACAGGCCGCGCGCGAGGAACTGATCGGGCTTGCGCTCAACGAGCAGAACTCGCCCTTTGCCACCTCCGGCGCCAATACGCTGGTCATCGAGAACGGCCGCATCAAGACCTCGCGCGAGGACGGCCCGTCGATGAGCATCGGCGAGCTGATGGCGATGCTCGGCCGCGAAAGCCTGGAAGTGAAGCGCAACACCCTGCCCGAGGGCACGACACCAGAGGAAAAGCAGAAGGCCTGGACACACATGGCCAAGGTGCGCGGACCGACCGCCGGCGACTTTTCCATCCACAGCTGGGGCGCCCATTTCATCGAAGTGCGCGTCGATGAGGACTTTGGCACCGTGCGTGTCTCGCGCATCGTCTCCGCTTTCGATTGCGGCAGGCTTTACAATCCAAAACTTGCCGAAAGCCAGCTGCGCGGCGGCATCATCATGGGCATCGGACAGGCGCTGCTCGAGGAAGGGCTGGTCGATCCGCGCAACGGCCGTGTCGTCAACAACAATCTCGGCGATTATCTGGTACCGACCAATGCCGACGTGCCGCTGATCGAGATCCTGTCGGTTGGAGAGCCGGATTTCGAAGCCTCCGTGCTCGGCGGCAAGGGCGTTGGCGAAGTGGGCATTGTCGGCGTGGCGCCAGCCATCGCCAATGCCGTTTTCCATGCCACCGGAAAGCGGGTCCGCGACCTGCCGATCACGCTGGAAAAACTGCTCTGACAAACGCGGGCGACGCCGCTCAAGGCGTCGCCCTGCCCTTCCTTAGGGAGCGCCGGGCGCTGATGCATTTTCCACGGCATTCAATGCCGGGACCAGGTCTTGAAACGAGCGGGCCGCATAATCGGTGGTCAGTGCAGCCGGAAATGGCCCTGACGTCAGCAGTGTGAAATCGAACGAACCCCTCCTGTCGGCGTTCAGCACATATTGCCGATGCACCCGCAGAAAATCGCGCTTGATGCGCGCGTAACGCTCCGGCGACAAAAGGTGCTTGACGCGGATGGTGACAAGCGCTGCCTGCGGGGCCGATGGATGGCCGGTGATGGCCACCACCCGCGACTTATAGAAATTGATCGGATCGGTCAGGCACTGCACCTCAAGCCATGAGACTTCCGGTGTCCGCGCAATAAGTCCGACGCGCCGACGCAAGTTCGTTGCCGAGCGCAGAAGCGCACATTGCAGAATGGCGCCGCCAAGCGTGACGAACACCACGCGCTTGCCGGCAAGCGCCTGCGGCTGCCGTTCCAGCAGCATGCCCAGCACCTGCACGGCAAGGCTTGAGCCCATGCTGTGCGAACTGATGACATATTCGTCCGCCTCTTCCTCGAGCGCACGCCGCAGCGTCTCCAGACGATCTTCAAGATACCGTTCCACGCTCGACGCCTTGCCACTGGCAACCGCGACGGCCATTTCCCAATCCGAAAACAGATGCAGCGTGTAAAACCGCTCCGCAAACGGCAGCACCGCATAACGGAAGAAGGCGCCTGCCAGCGGCAGGCTCCACAGGTAGTGCCAGTACGCGAGGGAGAGCCATTGCGGCAGAGCGGCCAGACCGAGACTGATGCCGATGCCTGATAGCATCAGGAGGAATGGAAAAAGGAAAAACAGCGCGAACCGCCAGCCATGGCGGAAATAACCGGCAAGCCCGCCCTGAACAACGACCTGTGCTGCGCTCCTGAAACCGGTCAGCAGGCGGTTGGCCAGCGGGCGTTCGGCAAGTTCATCGACGAGGGTATCATGGTCACAGATGTGGATCCGGCTTGTCGTCTGCCAGGTGTCCGATCCGGCAACAACGGTAAAACCTGCGCCCGAGGCATCGGCAGCAAGCGGTCCTATATCGGCGGAAAATCCCCAAACTTTTGCCATCTGCGCAGCAGTGCGCAGGAAGCGGCCATGATGGCCGGCCGTGGTCATTTTCTCAAAGCCGGGAAAGTGCAACACCACCCGCTTGCCTATCGCGACAGTCATTTTGGCCCGCACGTTCATGTCTTTACTATAATACACCAAGCAGTTCCCGCCGGTTTCGGCTCCGATGCCGGATTTTTCCGGACCTTTTGGAACAACAGGCCTTTTGTGGGGCACTGCATCAATCGCGTGGCCAAAGCAAGGCATGATTTTTGTCTTGACCTGCATTTCCCTTATCACGGCGCAACCGGTTCTCCCTGATGGCGGATCGGAAGCTGACGGTCGTTTGTCGGCGCATCCTTGCCATCGCGGAACGCCTTTGACAAAAGAGCGGTGAGAGTTCGGGAGGAACATGCGCGCAATAACCGGCCTTCCCCGAAAAAAGAGGACCGGCAACAGGAGAGACTGCCACATGACGGTAAGCTGGACAGATGCAGCAATCCTGGGCCTGATACAGGGCCTGACGGAATTCCTGCCGGTATCATCGAGCGCGCATCTGCGCATCGCCGGCGAATTTTTGCCCTCCGGGGCCGATCCCGGGGCAGCCTTCACCGCCATCACGCAAATCGGCACGGAAGCGGCGGTGCTTGTCTATTTCTGGTCGGACATCATGCGCATCGCCACGGCCTGGCTGCGCCAGACCGTGCTTCGCGCTCCCCATGACGCCAGGGACGCCCGGATGGGCTGGCTGATCATCCTTGGATCCCTGCCCATCGTGGTGCTCGGCCTGCTGTTCAAGGACCAGATCGAACATGGGCTACGCAATCTTTATATCACAGCCACCGCGCTCATCGTGTTCGGCATCATCCTTGGCCTTGCCGACCGGATCGGCACCAAAGCGCGCACGCTGGACCACCTCACCTGGCGCGACGGCATCATTTTCGGCTTTGCCCAGGCCATGGCGCTTATTCCGGGCGTCTCCCGCTCGGGCGGCACGATCAGCGCCGGCCTTCTGATGGGTTATACGCGCGAAGCGGCGGCACGGTATTCGTTCCTGCTTGCGGTGCCCGCCGTATTCGGTTCCGGTTTTTACCAGTTGTTCAAAAGCATCGGGCAGGACAACCCGGTGGGTGCCGGCCAGACGGCGCTTGCCACGCTCATTTCCTTCGTGGTCGGCTACGCGGTGATCGTCTTTTTTCTGAAGCTGGTCTCCACCCGCAACTATCTGCCCTTCGTCTATTACCGCGTTGTCATCGGCCTTGCCATCATCGCTCTCCTCGCCACCGGCAAGCTTTCCGCTCTCTGAGGACGCGCCAACCGAGGCCAGCCGTCGATGCGCAGCACGACGCGGCCCCGGATACGGCCCTCCACAATATCCGCTGCCAGCTGCGGCAGCGCCGACATCGGCTCGATGCGCATCAACTCTTTCAGATGTACTTTGCCCGCTCAGGCGCACTGCGCCACGCGCTTGGTGACAGCGGGCACGACAACGTCAGAACCGGACGTCAAACCGCGCCTTTATCTGGTTCTGCCAGTCGCCCTCTCCTGCTTGAGCTGCATAAGACAGACCAAAGCTTGCGCCATCGGAGACGGGCAGGGAAACAGCTGCACCGAGAAGGGCGACGTCGCGGGCAATCGGGGTGCCGGAAACGGCGAATGTTTCGCCCGTCGCGAACCGGTTGATTGACCCTGGCGTCTCGTCACCAAAGGCGTGGCGCCAGGCAAGTTGACCGTGCAAGGTGGCTGCCATGCCAGCAAGCTCAAGCGGTGTTTGAGCACGCAAGCCCATGGTGGCATAGGTGAGGGCGTCGTGGTTGTCAGCGACGGACAGTGCGGCATCCCCGCCGGTTTCATCAAAACCATCCGTATGCGTGCGCACATGGGCAAGCCCCGCGAACGGAGAAAATTCGACACCGCCTGCGTCGATCGAAACGCTTGCCTCAGCAAATATCTGTGCCGTGCCACCGTCATAGTCGGCGCTCAGCCTGTTGCTCAGGCCGTTGAAGTCCACGGTTCGGTCCGTATTGATCTGATGCATCGTATAGCTGCCGCCAAGCCGCAGATCGACACCTCCCACAGCACCGCCGCCATAGATCCCGAGCGAATAATTGTCGGCGGTCGCATGGCTTGAGCGGCCATCCACATCCACGCTGGTGCGGCTGTAAGCGGTGGCCAAGCCAAGGCGCCAGCCATCCGTCAGGTCACCGTCGAGGCCCGTAACGAAGCCGCCGGTGTTTCGGCGAATATCGGCCGCGTTGCCGTCCCCTCCCCCGTCACGCCAACCGCCGAAGGCCGACATCCAGAAGCCGCGGCCGTCACTGCCGTCGCCCTGTGAAAGGCGGTCCATGAGCCCGTCGCGCAGAAATGCGCTGTCCTCCAAAAGGACCCCACGAAGCGATGCATGGCTTTCACCCGAGAGCTGATCATAGGCGCCGGGCACTGCCGCATCGGTCAATGTTGCAACGGCATTCCACAGAGATCCACTGGTCGCCATCGCATCGAAGGCGGCGCCGACGGCGCGCTGGTTCCCGGTTCTGCCGAGGCTTGCAAAGTTCACGCCGTTGCGGGCAAGCGTCAGGTAGACATTGTTGGCATCGTAAGCGAGGACCCCGTCGAGGAAGGCAAAGCTGTCCGTCAGCGAACCGAAGGTGCCGCTGACGCCGCCATCCGCTGTGATAATCGTATAGCGGGTGCCGATCGTGTAAGCGCTGCCATCGTCCGTGCCGTTTTCGGGCTCGAAATGCACCAGCGCGCCGGAACTGATCAAGGCGGTCCCCGTCGCGTGTAGAAGATCGCTCGCACCGGTCTGATCGATCTCCACGGAATAGGTCGAACCGGAGGCGAAGTCGATATCGGCCACCGTCAGCGTGCCGATGGAATTGCCGGGAGCAACCGTACCGCCACTGGCAACACTCACGTTGCCCATTTTTCCCGAACCGCCAAGCGTTGCACCAGCCTCAACATCCGTCACGACCGAAAGCGTCGCGGTATCCACAGATACGAAACCGCCCGATATCTGCAGGCTGCCGGTAAAATCCGTGTAATCGCCCGTCAGATAGGTCGAGCCGGAATCAAATTCCAGCGTGCCGTTACCGTCGACATCCGCCGCAAACGTGTAGTGGTTGTCGCTGTGATCAAAATCGATTTTGCCGGTGCCATCGCCGAAGGACACGCTGTTGGTGTTGATGGCGCCTGCTGCTGTGCCAATGGTCAAGGTACCCTCGGAGGCGGCATCGCCGGCAATCACGATCCGGTCAGCCTGGATGACAGCACCATTGCTGATCGCCAGCGATCCATCTCCTTCAAGGCCGACAGACAATTGATCGGTGACATTGATGCTGGAGCCTGCCCCCGTCAGTGTCACCTGCCCGAAGGACCCCGCCTCGTTGCCGATATGGAGCATGCGACCGGATACCGAGCCGCCGCTTGCGATCGTGAGGTATCCTTGCCCAAAGCGCCCGACATTCAGATCGCCGGAATATTGAATGTTCGGATCGACGTGGGCACTCCAGATGGAGCCGGTTCCTGTCACCGTCATGCGCCCCACAGAGCCGGAGAGATCGCCGAGTGTTCCCTGCAATCCGTCGATCACACCCCCAGCAGAAATAGTCACGACGCCTTCGGTGGCAGATTGGTAACCGACAATGAACGTACTGCTCATGTCCCAGCGCGAGCCGGCGCCTGTTACGGTGATCTGCCCGGTTGAACCTGTGACGGTGCCCACATAACCGGCTGTACTGGTGACGACACCGCCGGCTGATACGGTAAGCGACCCAGACCCCTCATTGCCGACATAGAGTTCGGCCGTATTGTCAAAGCGGCTACCGGCACCATCTACCGTCGCTTCACCCGTACTGCCCGCATACCAGCCGATGATTGCGCCTGCCGCATCGACGGTGCCCGTGTTGGTGATCTCAAGCTTGCCTTCTCCCTGCTGGCCGACAAAGACACGGCCAAGCACGTCAAGGTCTGAATCATTAACGGTGAGACTGCCATCCCCTGATGTGGTGATACCGAGCTTGACCGCTCCCACGGTTGCCGAAGCACCGTTTTTCAGCTCAAGTTCTGCATCCGTAGCGCTTGCAATGTTGACGTCACCAGTGACGGTGAGGCTGCTCGTTGCTCCGTCAATCGTCACCTTGCTGCCGGATGCCGTGGCAAGGCTGCCGATGGAGAGGCTCCCCGTTTCGACAGCACCGCCATTCGTCACAGTCAGCAACCCAAGGCCGCCGCCGCCAACCACCATTGTGCCGGCGTTGTCAAAGAGAGACCCGGTACCATCAACCACGACCGTACCTTGGGTATTGTTCCCGTCCGCAATGTTTGCGCTGGCACTCGTGACAGTGGAACCGGAATAGATGTTCAGATATCCCGCGCCGCCATTGGTTGCGTCCCCGCCATACCCGACATAGATCGCGCCCGTCGCGGTGAGTTGAGCGTCATCTTCCAGCCGCACCGTGCCGACACCACCTGCCGCCGAGCCCAGATAGACATCAACAGATGAAACGGCTGAGCCGTCCAGAATATCAACTTCACCTGTTCCACCATGGCCCACATAAATGGCAGAACTGTTTGTCCACAGGCTTGCAGTCCCACCGGACACCGTAAGGGTGCCGGACGAGCCGGAATTGTAACCGAGCGTGACACCGGTAGAGGTGAAATCATCCTCTAAGGTCAGGTCGGCCACACCGCTTACACCAATAAGCAGGTCCTTCACCGCTCCCGCCGTGCCGACCACGACACCTGGAGCATCAATCCGAGCATCATCCGCGGATGTGGGAGCATGGCCGTCCCATACCCAGTTGCTGTCGGTGAACCAGTCATTTGTGCCGGCGCCCCCGGACCACGAAACACTGCCGGCGTGGGCGTGACCAACATCCAGTGACTGAACTGCAAGAAGTCCAAGAGCGGTCGAGATCAACAATCTCCGGCGCCGGTGGAGCCCAGGAAAATTCAGAACCGGAAACATTGTTTACCCTCCCACAGGCACTCAATAAATTTATTTCGAACTTATTAACGTGCAGAAAAGGCTGATACAACATTTGCGCATGATTTTTTGACGCCGGGTCGCAGAATTGAAAGCCATTGTTTCAATCCCGCAAGAATTGATAGTCCTCTTGATCGCAGGATAACTGAGGCGCGAAGAAGATCGAGACAGGATCGTGTTCTGTCCTGGACAGTCATGAGGCGCATCGGCGCCTTTTTATTGATCCCAGCGGTTTGGAGCAAAGCCAGTTCCGAGGCGAGAGCCTGGGCAAAACTCGCTTTCCATTCGACCATACCAAGGGCTCTGCGCGGTATCAGGTAATAATTTACGAGAAAGCGCACGCCCTTTGTTTTCTGAACAATGCGCGATAAAATTCCAAGCCATCTTTTGACTGCTATGTCCCAAAGGCCATGCACGCGCATATGACCGAATAGCGCCATATCTTGCCTTCCTCGTAATCTAACATGCTGCCCGTCCGCCTGAAAAGCCGCACCGGAAAACGATGAGGTGCCGGATCCTTGCCTGACCGCATCACAAAAATCGCCCCTCCCGCGCCGCTACCCTTGAATGCGTCGGGGAAAGATAGCCGCCTCCCCTCACCCGGTTTTCCGTTCATTTCCGCCGTTCTGTCTCATCAGCGCCATGACCATGGGCGCAAGCGAGAATTCGCCGCGTTCGGCTTTTCGCGTGAGATCGCGCAGATAACCACCGGCGGAATTGATCTGGCCGGCCCGTTCCAGAATGCAGGCCATGACGATGGCCGCATTTTCAGCCCCGAGGATTTCGCAGGCGTTCTGGTAGGCCGACGGGCTGACACCGAGCATTGAGCGGATGACCACGGCGGCGACCAGAAGATCGCGCCAGCTGCGGATATTCCCATCCGGGCCGTAATCGAGGATCTGTGGGCAAGCTTTCAGCACCATCGGCAAAGGCAGCGGTTTCAAGCGCTCGGCGAGCTTTTCACGCAGGCCCAGATCATGCTGGCCGACCGTATTGCCGGCGGAACCGGACGCGCCGTCATTTGCGGAGGTCGATCCGTTCGTTTGGCTTTCTGCCGGCCCCTCCCCTGTCGACCCGGCTTGCCGTGTCTGGCTATCATTCGGGTTTTCGCCCTGCTTTTTTTCTAAAGCGGGTTCAAGTTCATTAAAGGAGTCGGGTTTTGAATTCTGTATGTGATAGCCAAAATGGATAGCATTGGCGTCTGTTTTTTGGCTTTTTAGCTGTATTTCCAGAATGTTGAGCACTTCATCGCGCAGCATCTGCATGTCTTCCAGGATTGCAGTCACCGATACGAGGTCGGCACGACGCGGAAGACGGGCGACAAGCGCGATATAATGGCTTTCCACCACATCCCAATTGCCCGACGCACCCTCTTCGATAGCCGCCGTAATCAGCTTGCGGATATCGCGACGGCAGATCGTCAGCGCTTCACGCGCTTGCGACAGCGCCCGCCGTTCGGCTGCGACCGATTGTGCCAGATGGGCAAACTCTTCCGAGCGTAACAGGAGCGGCGCTAGGCTGAAACCGAATGCCTGCTCGATCTCGCCCCCGGCCTGACGGCGCACATAACGCTTGCCGTTGGGGCTATCGCGGCGATGGAGAAGTCCTGCGTCGACCAGCGCTGCCAGATGCCGACGCAGTGTCGTTCCCGCAATCCCGTGGGCGCGCAGGCTCAACTGCTCGTTGGAGGGAAACACCACGAGCCCTTTTTCTTGGCAGAGGTCGGTTTCCGGATAAAAGCTCAAAAGCGCGTTCAGCACCGCAAGGCTTCGATCCTGCAGTCCAAGCTTTTCGCGCGCTTCCGCGACATCGCGAAACAGCTTCCATTTATCCACCACCTTGCCGGCGCGGATGTCCTCTGCCTGCATTTGCCCTTTCACGAGCGCAAGCGAAACCCCACGCCGCCCAAAGGGCGTCGTCACTCCATGCGTCTGCATTGT
>JAIXTO010000012.1 GCA_027483885.1 Rhizobiaceae bacterium | reverse complement strand
CTGTTCAGGAAGTCCTTATCTTTTCAAAGAGGTAGGCATTTTCGATCCCATTTTGTCTAAAAAGATAGATCTTCGATAGGTCTATCCCTTGCGCATCGGGTGATTTGAACTATCTTAGATATATCGAAAAACAATCTTGAGGATCGATCGATGTTTGGACGCAGATGTGAAGATGGTGCCGGCCGCGGCAAGCGGATGCGGATGGATCTGGAGGGCCTGTTGGCGATGCGGGGCGATGGGTTTGGCCGCGGTTTCGGCCGGGGTGGACGGGGCCGGGGCTCCGACGAGGGCGGGCAGGACGACGGTGGCGATAGCCGCATCGGGCGCTTTCTGCTGCAGGGTGACCTGCGCCTGCTGGTGCTGGCGCTGATCGAGAAGGAGCCGCGTCACGGCTACGAGATCATCCGCCACGTGGAGGAACTGACCTATGGCTTTTATGCGCCAAGCCCCGGGGTCATCTACCCGACGCTGACCTATCTGGAAGAGGCGGGTTATGTCTCGGCGGAAATGGATGGCAACAAGCCGCGCTATTCCCTCCCCGCCGACGGCCGCGCGCATCTCGACAGCAACCGGGGCCTGGCGAGCGCCATTCTGGAGCGGCTCTCCATGGTGGCCGAGCGCATTCGCCAGCGCCGGGAGGGTGGTCGTGGCCGCCGCGAGGAACACGGCCCCGATCTGCCGCGCAGTGTCGATGCCGCCCTTCTCAATCTTCGAGAGGTCATTGCACGCCGCCTCAGCGAGGATGAACGGCGCGCCGGCGGCATCGTGAAGGCACTTTTGCAGATGGCCGAAGATCTGGAGGCGGACGCATCCCGCGATTGATCCTTCGGCTATCCTGCCTCTGACTATCCTGCCTGACCGGGCCGCTTCAGGCCCGGTCCACCCGGCACTGGTAGCAATTGTTGCGGGCCGAGCGGATATGTACATAGGCAATATTGGGGCGCTGGAGAAGTGCGTCTGCCCGCGCGGCAATCTCTGCCGTCGGTGTCACCGCGCCGGTGCCGTAGACGATGCGGTCGGTGTCCCCATAACCGCGCACGATGTAATCCGGGCTGGTCAGCATCGGCGGCAGGATTTCGACCGCTTCGTAACGCTGGCAGTCGCGGCCATGAAGAAAGATTGGGCCGGTTTCGGCATAGGGCTGCAGGGTGTCGAAAGGACGATAGGCGATGACCAGCATGTCCTCGCCTTCTTCGATGAACCCGAGGCAATGGCGACACGGCATGCCGTCTCCGGGCGAGATCATGCGTTCCGGAGCGTTCCCATAGGCATCGACGCCGCCCTTGCGAAAACTGTCGGCGGCGTTCGTTGGCATGGCGGTGAAATGGATGTTCTGCATGGCGGCATCTCTCTGTTGCGATGCTTGCGACCATGCGGAGCGGGCGGCGTTGTCGCCACCCGATTCTTGCGCAGGTGTTTTAATGCGCAGGTGTTCTGAAAAGATCAGTCGCGTTTGGCGAGCGCCAGCGTTTCCGCGTCCGACATCGGTTCGATCCAGGCATCGCTGGTGGAAACCGGTGCAAAACCCATCATCTGGTAAAGCGGCAGGGCACGCGGGTGATCGAGCGTATTGGTGGTCACCGTCAACGTTTTCGGGTTGAGCTGCCAGGCGGAATAGAGGGCCTGCAGCAGGAACCACTTGCCGATTCCAAGGCCGAGTGCGTGTTCGAACAGGCCGAAATAGCTCAGCTCCACCACGTCTTCGTTGATATGGTTGAGTTCGAAGAAACCGGCCGGCGCACCATCGACATAAAGGATGGTGACCGACACCCGCTTATCTGTGAGGACCGCCGACAGTTCCTCGTCGCTGAGGCGCAGACGATTGTACCAGTGCCAGCGCTTGCCGACCTGCCGGTAGAGATAACGGTAATAATGCAGCGGAATGTTCTGGGCGCTCATCAGCGCCGTATGGAGATTGACCGGAACGGCAAGGCTCTGGCGCGGCGGAGCGGTCATTTCAAGCCGCGTGACATGCGCCTTGATCGGGCCATGGGTCGGGGCTTCCAGCGTCTCGGCCGGGCCGGTGACGACAGGCGTGTCGGCGCGTCCGCCCCATTCAGACCAGGAGCCGTCATAAAGCGAATTGCTGGTGTGGCCGAGCGATTCGAGCGCCAGCGTCACCACCGCTGCCGTGACGCCCGATCCGCAACTGGTGACGACCGGCCGCGATAGGTCGATGCCGGCCTCGTCCATCATCGTCTTCAGGGCGCCAAGGCTTTTCAGGTGGCCGCCTTCGGAAAGGCTGGCAGCGGGAAGGCTGCGCGCACCCGGCATATGGCCGGAGCGCATGCCGGCACGCGGTTCGGCTTCGTCGCCGGTAAAGCGGCCGGGGCCACGCGCATCCACCACCTGCGCCGATCCGGTCTCGACGACGGCGCGCATTTCGTGAAGGCTGGTGATACGGCGGGCCCGCAGGCGAGGGGTAAAGACCGCCGGTTCCGGCTCCGGCAGCTCCGTCTCGAGCGGGCGCCCGCCGGCCTTCCAGCCATCCAGTCCGCCATCGAGCACATAGACCTTTTCGGCCCCCATGACGCGCAGCATCCACCAGACGCGCGGCGCCGAAAAGAAGCCGGGACCATCATAAACGACAATGACATTGTGCTCGGCAAGACCAAGCTTGCCGACCTCGGTTGCAAAAAGCTCCGGCGAGGGGAGCGAATGCGGCAGGCCGGTGGTGTGGTCGGCAATCGCATCCTGATCGAAGAACACGGCCCCTGGAATATGGCCCGCTGCGTATTCAAGCGCACCGTTGCGCCCCTGCGCCGGCAGATACCAGGAGGCATCCACGACGCGAAAGCCCGGGTCTGAAAGCTGGCTTTCCACCCAGGCCGCGGAAACGACGAAGCGGCTTTGACCCGTGCTCATGGTGTCTCTCCTCGATGTCGGCATGCCTCAAGCACGCCACGATGCCGTGGGGGAAGGTGTCGCGACGGCTTTTAAGCGGTCTCGCCGCCCGGTGTCCCGAAGCGGATGCGCAGCCGGCGGTTTTCCTTGCCCTTCTTCTCGATCCGGGCGATGTGAACCGCCCCGACCTCCTGGGTTTCGGACACATGTGTGCCGCCGCAGGGCTGGCTGTCAACGCCGGAATTTTCACCAATGCAGACAAGGCTGACTCGGCCGAGGCCGACCGGCGGGCGCACGTTCTTGGATTTGACGATTTCCGGGTTGGCGGCCAGTTCCTCGTCGGTGATCCATTGCAGGACAACCGAGTGGTTTTCGGCTACAAGCGCCATCAGCTTTGCCGTCACCTCGTCTTTGTCCACCGTGTCCCCCATGTCGAAATCGACACGCGATTCGTCTTCGCCGACGGCAGCACCGGTGATGGGGAAGGGGCAGACAACGGAGAGCAGATGGCAGGCCGTGTGCATGCGCATCAGCTTGTAACGTCTCGGCCAGTCGACATGCAGGACGAGCTTTTCGCCTATTTCGGGCACGGCCTCGCCGGCAAGCGGCACATGGATGATGATGTCCTTCGTCGGACCATGCCGGGTTGGGCCGAGCTGGACCTTCGAGCCGTCGGCGCGCTCCAGAAAGCCCGTATCCCCCGGCTGGCCGCCGGAGGTTGCATAAAAGCAGGTCTGGTCCAGCTCGATGCCACCATCCTCGTGGATGGCGGTGACCACGCCCTCTGCCGTGGATAGATAGAAATCATCGCGGTAGAGGGGGATGGTCGGCATGAGATCCTCAGGCTTGCTGGAACGGAATGGCGATATCGCGTTTCTCTACCAGCCATTGCGGGATCGGCAAACCCTTTGAGGAGAGGAAGTCCGGGTTGAACAGCTTTGACTGGTAGCGATTGCCATAGTCGCAGAGAATGGTCACGATCGTGTGGCCGGGGCCAAGGTCGCGCGCCAGACGGATTGCGCCGGCAATGTTGATGCCAGAGGAGCCGCCAAGGCAAAGTCCCTCTTCCTCAACCAAATCAAACACCAGCGGCAACGCTTCGGCATCCGGGATGCGATAGGCAAAATCGGGCGTGAAACCTTCAAGATTTGCCGTGATGCGGCCCTGACCAATGCCTTCGGTGATGGATGAGCCTTCTGACTTCAGTTCGCCATGGGCATAATATTCGTAGAGCGCTGCCCCGTCCGGATCGGCAAGGCCGATCTTGATGGCAGGGTTCTTCGCCTTCAGGCCGATGCCGGTGCCGGCCAGCGTTCCGCCGGAGCCGACGGCGCAGATGAAACCATCCACCTTGCCATCCGTCTGCGCCCAGATTTCCTCGGCCGTGGTTTCGATATGGGCCTGCCGGTTGGCGATATTGTCGAACTGATTGGCCCAGATCGCGCCATTCGGTTCTGTTTTGGCGAGTTCTTCGGCCAGGCGTCCGGACAGTTTTACGTAATTGTTGGGGTTCTTGTAGGGAACGGCGGGCACTTCCACCAGTTCGGCGCCGAGAAGTCGCAGCGCATCCTTCTTTTCCTGGCTCTGCGTTTCCGGGATGACGATGACGGTGCGATACCCCAGCGCCTTGGCAACCAGCGTCAGGCCGATGCCGGTATTGCCGGCCGTGCCTTCGACGATGACGCCGCCTGGACGCAGCAGGCCGCGCTTTTCCGCATCCCGGATGATATAAAGTGCGGCACGATCCTTCACCGACTGGCCCGGATTGAGAAATTCAGCCTTGCCGAGAATGTCGCAGCCCGTCAGCTCGGACGGGCCTTTGAGGCGGATCAGAGGCGTATTGCCGATCACACTCAGCACGGACGGATTGATGGTCATGGAACTGCCCTATCTTGCAAAACTTCGCTTGAACGCTTTTCCGACGTCATGAGCCGGACGGCAAGGAAATACGTTCCGCATCCACACTTGTGCGTGTAAAATCCGTTCGCGCAAACAGGCGAATGGTGACGGAAAGACTGGCAAAGGGGGAGCGACCGCCGTGATGTTGCCAGCGCGTTACAGCGGGCCGTTTGCCAGACACGCGTGAGGACTGTCGTGAAAAAGGGGCAGCTAAAGCCACCCCTTTAAAATCTCAGGGACTGCGATCCCAAGCGCGATACACGGCTTCCCGCACCGCCACCGTCAGCATCGCTCCAGATCGGCCCGGATCAGCACTGCGTGCGCGTGACCGGGTTCTTGCTCTGCTCGACCTGGTCAACCGGCACAGGCGCCGAGCAATTGCCGTCAGACGACAGTGTCGTGCCCGGATGAATTGTGGTGCCCGTCGTGCTGTATGTCACCGTGGGATCCACCGTGCTGGCGCCGGACGTGCCATAGCCGGGGTTTGTCGAGGTGCCATACTGCATGTCAGCCCCCGCCGCCGTGCCATTGCCCATGGACGTCTGTGCGACAGCGCCACCGGCCAGACCGAGCGAGAGGATGGATACGGTCATCAGTGTCTTGAACATAAGAGTTACTCCTGTTTTTGGTTCAGGCATTCCGCTTTTGCCAATAACAAAACAGGTGACGGGCGGATCGGTTCCGATTTTTTTAACACGGCATTCATCGGCCGACCTGCGCGCGGATCCGTGTCTCGTATTTCGAGCGCAGGCAACACCTCATCCGTTTCTGACCGATTCTACGCCGTCGCCGTATCGCGGCAGGCTCAACTGAAGCGCAGCGGCATCTGCACGCCCTTTGGAACGTAAAGTGGCTTCTGGCTGGCGATCTGGATGCGCTGGAACGTTTTCTTGCGGTCTTCCGCGGCCTTTTCACGCAAGGCCCGCGACGCGGCAACGGCCGCCAATGCATTCTCTACGACTTGCTCTGCACTCGTCATAAGGCATCTCCGTCTTTGTTCTTCTTTTGTTCTAATCTGTTTCGAACAAAACGTCAAGCGGTTCATACGGCATGGGTCATAGGGACGGGGTGAGGGCGCTCAGGCGGGGCAGAGGCTGCAGCAGGGCGAATGCACGCTACAATTTCCAAGGGAAAAAATTCCAAGAAAAAAGCCGGCTCGCGAACGAACCGGCTTTTGTCTATAATCAGCAATCTGCTGAAGAATTTGGCTCCCCGGGCCGGATTCGAACCGGCGACCTGTCGATTAACAGTCGAATGCTCTACCGCTGAGCTACCAGGGAACATCGCGTCGCCGCGGTGTGAGCGGGGTAATACAAACGCTTGATCGTTTTGCCAAGCGGTTTTTTCAAAAAAGTTTCACCCGCTTGCTTTATCCACATCCGCTTCCCATCTGGCCAACGACGTTAGACGATGCTGTTGGAAGGTGAAACCCGTGGATCATAAGGAAAAGCCGCGCCAATTTGGCTTTGATGCGGCAAGCGGGCGCTTGCATCTGGGCGGCAGGCGCATGCCTATGCCACGCTCCCGAATTGGGCGCATCGGCGTCGGCGCAGCCCTTGTCGGCGGGGGTGCGCTGGGATTTCTGCCGATTCTCGGGTTCTGGATGGTGCCGCTCGGCCTTCTGGTGCTGTCGCACGATATCGCCTATGTGCGTCGCAAGCGCCGCCGGCTGACCCTCTGGTGGGGCCGCAGGCGCACTGCACGCCCCAAACAACCCTGATCAATGCCGGGGCGACCATCGCACCGGGGATAAAGTGGCCGGTGCGGGGCATCGAAAAGCGTTGGCAATCAATCAGCCGAGAACGCCCGCAAGGCCCTGGCCTGCGGCGACGGCCATCCAGGCAAGTGCGGTAAAATAAACCGCTGTGATCAGCAAAAACAGGTAGCCGCCGAGCACCACCAGGCCGTCGCGCTGCATCATGCCGGTTGACAGGAGGAGGATCGCCACGCCCGGCAGCGTGTTCGAAAACGGGATGAGACCGAGCGGGAACATCAAAAGCACGCCGCCTGCCGTAATCGCCAGCGCATTGACGCGGGCGATGGCGCCACCGGTGGTGAGGCCCGACATGCGCGGCTTCAGGAAACGATCGACACGTGAGACGAGGCTTGCTCCCTTTTCCAGCGCCGGCACGAGCTTTGCCGAATCGAGTTTTCGATCGAGGATCTTTGCCGGCAGCCAGGGCATGCGGTTGAGGCAGATGGCAATACTGACCAGAATGATCGCTGCCCCGAACACCGTGCTCACGCCGGGGATGGACACCGGGATGAGGAACGGAAGCGAAGCGACCGCGCAGATCAGCAGCAGTCCCTGTTCGCCCACCGCATCCATAAGCTCGCGCAGCGTGACCGTCTGGCCCCGGATACCGCTGATCAGATCGCGGAGCGTCTGGCTGAGCGATCTGGATGTATCGTCAAAGGTCATGGTGTGCTGCAAAGCCTGGATCTCCGGTTGTTTTCCGGCCAGACAGTACCAGCATTCAGGTGGCGGTTGAAGGGCGCGTGTCTTCGCCACATCCACAAGCGGCAGCGGACACGGGCATCAATCTGCCATTTCACGGGTTGGCGTCAGTGTGTGTTGTGCCAACGATCATAGGCGCCGCAGGCCAGTACCAGGGCCAGAGCGGCGAGAATGTACGGATTAAGTGCGGTGACGAGTGTGAGATAGTGCATTGCCGGTCTCCTCAAACCGAAATGACGATGTGCCGGATGCGCTCCTCAACGCGCCGACCGCTGCATGATAACAGGATTTTGATCGGCCGGCCATCGTTTCCGGGCGGGGTGATCCATCGGCGTATTCTTACGTAATCATGTCTGCGGAAATATGCCTGCGGTGCCTGTCCATTCAGCTTCCCGCAAGCTTCGTCCGCCACAACCGGAGGGGGACGACAGGGGAAGAGCATGGCATCGACATTGCGATTGATCAGAGGCGGTTTGTACGAACCGGCCGAAAAAACAGCGCCGCCGAGCGTCGCGGACGTCAGGCGCGAGGCGGCACGGCGCCTGCGGGAGCGGGGCTATGAATGGCAGCGGGTCCGCTCGCTCGGCCTTGGTGTGCGGATGCCGCAGGAGATGCGCGATTTAAAACTTCGGATCAGCTACGTCGTCGATGCGCTGCTGGCTGCGCGGGAAATTCCCGAGCATTTTCGCGACGATGCCTATTGGCCGGTGTAATGCAGCACGTGCAAAATGCCCCACACATAAAGTAGATGCCCCGCATGGATGGTGCGCCGTTGCATGTCACGACCATCGAAATCGCAAGGATTGCCGGGCCGTTTATCCCGGAAATAAGTTAGGCCCGGATCAGAATGCCGGCCTCAGAGGCTGCGTCGACGAAGGCCTTGCGGGCCTCTTCCGGCTTGCTCTTGCGGGCATCCACTGCGGCACAGAGCGTCAGGGCGCGGTCCAGCGCAGTGCCGTCTTCGGTCGGCCAGTCCTCGATCATCGCCCAGGCTGCAGCCTGCGTGGTGGTGATCAGGGTCTCTTCCGGCGGTTCGCCGATCCGGATGGCGACCGGTGTACTCCAGGGGGTGTTCATGGCTGTTTTCCGTTCTCACGACCGCAAGCGACTGCCGATCATCGCTGGTTAAGTCCCATGACGCATCATGCGCTCTCGGCGCCGTGACGGCCAGACGCGGTGTGTAGCGAATGGCTCAGCCTGTCGCAAGGCAGACACGGACCTCCAGCGCCCGATTTCATCAGGACTGGATCCGGTCCTGATCGAGGGCTGCTCAATCCAGGACATCAGCAGATTCAGCGCTGGATGCGGGAGAATTCGAGCACAGGCCGCGGGTCGTGCCGGGCAAACTTGGCGGCAAGCGGAAGGGAAATGGCAAACAGGACGAGGGCCAGAACAAAGGCCGTTCCGTGCAGTGCCATGATATTCCCCCTTTTTGAATATGAACAAGGGGTAATGTAAAGTGGTAAGCTTAACTGGACCTGAACACCCGCACCGGTGGGGAGCGCATATCCCCGCAACAGCCTTTGGTGCCGAAGTCGGGACTTCGCTTCTAGTCGCTACGCCCCATATCGATATCCTCCTGCCGCAGTTCCCTTGCGTGTTCGAGGTTGACAGGGGCGAGAAGGGCACTCCCCGCAAGGGGCGAGCGCCCTTTTTCGGGCGGCCGGGGCGGCAGCGCGTAACGGATCCTGACAGCCGATTGTCTTTCCTGCAGTAGGTCGAGAAAACGCTGGCGCAGTTGCGGCATTTCGATGGTGCCGGCAATCCACTCGTTCATGGCTGATAAAAATTGCGGATCCGTCTCGAATGCCATGCCACCCGCGTCGAGCCGCTGGATGACCTGTTCCACGATCCTGCGTCTCTTGTCCTGCGTCATGCCTGCACTGCCATGGTCGATGCTGCCCGCATCTCGATATTGCCAGTGTCGCGCTGCCTGCCCTTCGGGAAGAGCAATTGCCTCGCGCGACCCGGAGGAATTTTTTGCCACGCTGTTCGCACGGGCAAATAATTTCAACCGAATCGGCGCATCGCCACTGTGGCGGCATTCCTTGAACGCAAATGCGGCGCAGACGTGGTGACGGAGACAGGCAGCCGTGGTGGCGTCAAATTCAATGGGGAAATGGGATTACCAGATGCCGGTCTGGCGCCATGTACAGAGAATGGCGAGCACCGCGACGGCAAAGGCCACTCGCGCTGCAATCCGGATAAGGCTCTGGGAGGAAACATTTGCAAGGGGCGAAGGAATGGATGGTCCAGCAGCCTGTTCGGTTTGCCTTTTTGCGGAATCCAGTTGCACAATCGTCATGAGTACTTTGTCTCGTCCACGTTTTCCGGGCAGATGCCCGTTTCTGTTGACTATCGCGTTCAATCCTGACCCGTGGCTGTCGCTTAAAACAGTCCTTGCTGCGTCAGGCGACGACCGATCCGGATAGCTCGATACCTCCCAGTGTGAAGTAGCTCGTTTTTTTCTTTTTCAATGCCATGCTAACATGAAAGCGACCGGATGCTCGTCACGTTGTGTCGCATTTTGTAACTATTCGAAAATTGATGCCCCAAAGTCACACAGTCACCATATCGTGGCTGCGTTACTGCCGGATTCTGAATTATAATGGTACAAGGATGTGAGGAGGACGCGGGGAGGTGCGACGCCCGGTTCGGCAGATATGCCGTGCCGCAAACGAAACGCCAGAATGGGGGCTCGCCGTGATCACCCGCAAAATTCTTGCCCTTTGCGCATTCGCAGCCGCGCCGGTTCCCGCTTCAGCCGAGGAGCCGCTGCTCATCTGGGCGCCGGGCAAAAGCTCGGACACATCCTATACGGCCCGGATGGGCCTTCGTATCCCGGGGTGGACGGCCGCATCGGCGGGTGTCGACATGGGTGTGACATCGGCCGTGGTCGGCGGGCCGGTGGACACGCCGGTCAAACTGTGGGGACGGCTGCGGGCGGAGGCCTTGCAGACGCCGGCGTCCCGCTTGAGCCGCGATGTCGATTTCACGCTCAATGCGCTGACCGGCAGTGCCGCCGCCCAGATGGTGTATGCGGACAAGGAAATCCTGACGCCTGAGTTCGACCTGGAGGTCCGCCGGAAATACACGTTGCGTTATGATGGGGCCGCACAAAGCTGGAGCGGTCTGGACATGAACCAGGCGCTGAAGCTGTCTTACGGCGATACGGGCTCGGCCATCCAGGTGAAGGCGGGCGCCATCGACAGTTTCAAGCGGCTTGGCGGCGGCATAGCCCTTGAGCAGAAGCTCGGCGACCAGTTCACGGTCACCGGCGAAATCAACCGCGCCGCCGGAGGTGATCCGGCCGCACGGGTCAACGCGCGCTATTTCTTCCGCTGGTAATCCGCGGACAAGCCTTTCCATCCCTGTCACATGCCAAAGGGCGCACGTGGCGCCCTTTGCGTTCGTCTTGTCTGCGGAGCCGAAAAATCAGTGCAGGATCTGGCTGAGGAACAGTCTTGTGCGCTCGTGCTGCGGATTGTCGAAAAATTCCGCCGGCGCGTTCTGTTCGACAATCTGGCCCTGGTCCATGAAGATCACCCGGTCGGCAACCTGGCGGGCAAAACCCATTTCATGGGTCACGCACAGCATGGTCATGCCTTCTTCGGCAAGGCTGACCATCGTATCGAGCACTTCCTTGACCATTTCCGGATCGAGCGCCGAGGTCGGCTCGTCGAACAGCATGATCTTCGGCTTCATGCAGAGCGAGCGGGCAATTGCCACGCGCTGCTGCTGGCCACCGGAGAGCTGGCCCGGATACTTGTTGGCCTGTTCGGGGATCTTGACCCGCTTCAG
>JAIXTO010000248.1 GCA_027483885.1 Rhizobiaceae bacterium | reverse complement strand
TGATTTCACCGCCGACCTCGAAGCCAAGCTCGACCAGATCTCCGCCGGCGAGCTGAACTGGAAACAGGTTCTGCGCGAGTTCTGGGACGATTTCTTTGCCCAGATCGAGGACACCAAGGAACTACGCGTCACCAACGTGCTCGACGCGTTGAACGAAGCGCTGGCGCCGCTGGTGTTTCCGAAACGCGACGATGGTTCGGATCCGCGCATCTGCCAGGTCTGCGGCACCGGCAACCTGTCACTGAAGCTTGGCAAATACGGCGCCTTCGTCGGCTGCTCGAATTATCCCGAGTGCAATTTCACCCGCCAGCTCTCCTCCGATGGCAATGAGGCGGAAGCATCTGGCCTCAACGAGCCGAAGGCACTGGGTGCCGATCCGATGACCGGCGAGGAGCTGACGCTTCGCTCCGGCCGTTTCGGGCCCTATATCCAGCGCGGCGATGGCAAGGAGGCCAAGCGCTCCTCACTGCCCAAGGGCTGGAAGCCTGAGGATATCGACCACGAGAAGGCGCTTGCCCTCATCAGCCTGCCCCGTGATGTCGGCCAGCATCCGGAAACGACCAAGATGATTTCCGCAGGCCTTGGCCGTTACGGGCCCTTCCTGCTGCATGATGGCACCTATGCCAATCTGGAAAGCATCGAGGACGTGTTTTCGATCGGCCTCAACCGCGCCGTGACCGTTCTTGCCGACAAGCAGTCGAAGGGTCCCGGCCGTGGTCGTGCGGCAGCGGCCCTGAAGGAACTTGGCGAACATCCGAGCGGCGGCGCCATGACGGTGCGCGAGGGCAAGTATGGCCCTTACGTCAACTGGGGCAAAGTCAACGCCACGCTTCCCAAGGGCAAGGATCCGCAGAGCGTCACCGTCGAGGAAGCGCTCGCCATGATCACCGAAAAGGCCGGCAAGGCACCGGTCGCCAAGGGCAAGGCAAAGAAGCCGGCCGCCAAGGCTTCGGCGTCTGCCGATGGTGCCGAGAGCGCGCCAAAAGCCCGCAAGCCGGCGGCCAAAACGACGGCCAAAACGGCCACCAAGACGAAATCCGCCGCCAAACCCAAGGCGGCCCCCAAGGTAAAGAAGACAGGCACGTGACGAGAGAACCGCGCGAAGGCAAACGCATCAAGGCCGGTGGCCGAACCCTTTCCCTTCGTGCGGAGAAATCCGCGCCAACCGAGCGGGCGACCATCATCCAGGGCGTCGTGCCGCCGCGCGAGGTGCTTCTGGAATTCATTGCCGACAATCCCGAGCGCGCTTCCAAGCGCGAGATCGCCAAGGCCTTTGGCCTGAAGGGTGAAACGCGCGTCGAGTTGAAGGACGTGCTGCGGGATCTTGAGGACGAAGGTCTTCTTCAGAAAAGCCGCAAGACGCTGACGCGCCCCGGCGCGCTGCCGCCGATGACCGTGCTCGACATCACCACCCGCGACAAGGATGGCGACCTGATCGCACGGCCGACTGAATGGCCGGAAGATGCAGGGGTCGCCCCCGCCGTCCTGATCCGCCAGTCGTCGGATCCCCGCGGCAAGGGCAAGGTGCCCGCAGCCGGTCTCGGCGACCGGGTGCTTGCAAAAATCTTTCCGAACAAGGACCGCGCCGGCCCCGCCTACACCGCCCGCGTGGTCAAGGTCATCGACAAGCGCCGCAATGCCGGCCTCGGCGTCATCCGTCTGATGCCGGAGGGTGGCGCGCGCCTGATGCCGATCGACCGGCGTGGCGAGGAAATGCAGATTGCCGCCGCTGATCTCGGGGATGCCAAGGACGGTGACCTGATCGAGGCGGATGTCCTGACCGGTGCCCGCTTCGGACTGCCGCGCGCAAAAGTTCTCTCCGTCGTCGGTTCTGTCGCGTCCGAAAAGGCGATCTCGATGATCGCCATCTATTCGCACGGCATTCCCCATATCTTCCCGCAGGCGGTGATGGATGAGGCAGACGCTGCAAAGCCTGCCAGCATGGCCCATCGCGAGGACTGGCGCCACGTGCCGCTGGTCACCATCGACCCCGCCGATGCCAAGGACCATGACGACGCGGTTTATGCGGAGCCGGACCCCTCGCCCGACAATGAGGGCGGCGTCATCGTTACGGTCGCCATTGCCGATGTGGCCTATTATATCCGCACCGGCTCGCCCATCGACCGCGAGGCGTTGAAGCGCGGCAATTCGGTCTATTTCCCCGATCGTGTCGTGCCCATGCTGCCGGAGCGCATTTCCAACGATCTCTGCTCGCTGCGCGAAGGCGAAGACCGTCCCGCACTTGCCGTGCGCATGGTGTTTTCCAAGGATGGCCGCAAGGCAAGCCACACCTTCCACCGCGTGATGATGAAGAGTGCCGCAAAGCTCTCCTACCAGCAGGCGCAGGCCGCCATCGACGGGAAGCCTGACGACAAGAGCGGCCCGCTTCTGGAACCCATCCTGAAGCCGCTGTGGAGCGCCTACGAGGTCATGAAGCACGGTCGCGACCGTCGCCAGCCGCTTGAGCTTGACATGCCCGAGCGCAAGATCCGGCTGAAGCCCGACGGCACCGTGGACACCGTCATCATTCCCGAACGCCTCGACGCTCACAAGCTGATCGAGGAAATGATGATCCAGGCCAATGTCTGCGCCGCCGAGACGCTGGAAAAGAAACGCCAGCCGCTCGTCTACCGCATCCACGATGCGCCGACGCTCTCCAAGCAGGAAGTGCTGCGCGAGTTTCTGGCAACGCTTGGCATTCCCATGGCCAAGGGCGGCCAGATGCGCTCCAACTCGTTCAACGGCATTCTGGCGAAAGCGCAGGATACGCCGCACCAGATCATGGTCAACGAGATGGTGCTGCGCAGCCAGAGCCAGGCCGTCTACAGCCCCGACAATATCGGCCACTTCGGCCTCAACCTGATGAAATACGCGCATTTCACCTCGCCGATCCGCCGCTACGCCGACCTCATCGTGCATCGGGCGCTCGTCGGTTCGCTGGGGCTTGGCGAAGGTGGCATCACGCCGGAACAGGAAGCCCAGCTGGAAGATATCGCCGCTGAAATCTCCACCTTCGAACGCCGCGCCATGGCCGCCGAGCGCGACACCATCAACCGGCTGGTCGCGCACCATCTGGCGGAACGGGTCGGCCAGTCCTTCGAGGGCCGCGTCTCTGGCGTGACCAAGGCGGGACTATTTGTCGCTCTTCCCACCTATGGCGCCGACGGCTTCGTGCCCATATCTACGCTGGGCACCGATTATTTCCATTATGACGAGAGCCGTCAGGCGCTGATCGGTGACAGAACGGCCCTTGGTTTTCAGCTGGGCGATACGGTGGACGTGAAGCTGGTGGAAGCCATTCCGCTTGCAGGCGCGCTCAGGTTCGAAATGCTGAGCGAGGGCCAGAAGATGGGCGTTGCCACCCGGTCGTTCCACAAGTCGGGCCGCAAGCCCGGCCAGCGCACCGGAAGAACGCCCGGAACGCGTCCGCCACGGCGGGGACGCTAGGAGACAGCGAGATGACAGGCAAGACCGCAGCATCGGGTGAGGCAACCGTTCCCGTGCGCTATGGAGAGGCCGAAAAGCCCGAGCGTCCGCTTGGCCGCTCCATCTGGCGCGGCCTCTGCTGCACCTGTCCGGCCTGCGGTGAGGGAAAGCTGTACGGCAAGTTCCTGAAGCCGGTCGATGTCTGTGCGGCCTGTGGCGAGGACCTCCACCACCAGCGATCCGACGACCTGCCGCCCTATCTCGTCATTTTCCTCATCGGCCACGTCACGGTCGGTGGCTTCATGATGACGGATATGGTGTGGCAGCTGTCCATCTGGACACATCTTGCCATCTGGACACCCATCACCATCGCGACGGCGCTCTTGTCCATGCAGCCGATCAAGGGCGGCGTCATCGGCCTGCAATGGGCGCTTCGCATGCATGGTTTTGGCGATGAGGATGAAAGCTTCGATCCCGGCCGGGGTGGCCCCATCGAATGAGTGAGAGCCACGGCCTTCCGCCGGCCGGTGGAGAGCAGAATTTGTCGCAAGCGCCCCTCAGGCGCCTGCGGCCACGTCCCTCCGCGTCGCTTATCCTGATCGATCGGGAGCAACCGACACCGCGCATCCTGGTCGGCCGGCGCGGCAGCGGACACGCCTTCATGCCGGATCTTTATGTGTTTCCCGGCGGTCGACGCGATCCGCGTGATTTCGCCCTGCCCTTTTCGAAGGATCTCGACCCGGCCGTCCTTCAGAAACTGCAGACGGGTTTTGCCGCTCCCGCATCGCCAGCCGGGGCCCGCGCCCTGGCACTTGCCGCCACACGTGAACTTTACGAGGAAACCGGGCTGAGCCTCGGTGCCCCCGCAACGGCGGCTGAACAGGGTGCCGACCTTTCCAGTTTACGCTACATCGCCCGCGCCGTGACGCCGCCCGGTGCCATCAGACGCTTCGACAACCGGTTCTTCGCCACATTTATCGATGAAGCTGCCATCGATCTTTCCAGTTTGCGGGAAAGCGACGAGTTGAGCGACTTCCGCTGGCTTGATCTTTCAGACTTGCGAGCCGTGAATTTGCCGGAAATCGTCTTCGCCGTGGCCGACGACTTAAAAAAATCACTTGAGTCCGGCCGCTGTTTGCCGTTTGGAAGCGATGTGCAGGTATACACCAGTCGCAACGGCCAGTTTCTCCGGAGTCGGTTGTAGGAAAAATGGATATTCATACGAAGGATCGTCAGATGTCCGATGCGGCAGGTGGCCAATACGGCCACCCCGAAGAGATCCACTGGCCATCCCTCTTCGCCGCCATATCGGCAATCAGTGCCGTCGGCATCGCGATCGGACTTGGCCTGCCGCTGCTGAGCGTCATCCTCGAAAAGCGCGGCATCTCCTCCACGCTGATCGGGCTGAATTCGGCCATGGCCGGCGTCGCGGCGATGATTGCCGCACCGATCACCACCCGGCTTGCGCATGAATTCGGCGTTGCCCGAACCATGCTGTGGGCAGTGGTTCTCTCGGCCATCAGCGCGCTCGGCTTCTATTATGCCACCGACTTCTGGATGTGGTTTCCGCTGCGCCTCGTCTTTCACGGCGCCACCACCACGCTGTTCATCCTGTCGGAATTCTGGATCAACGCGGCGGCACCGCCAAAACGGCGCGGTCTTGTGCTAGGCATCTATGCCACCGTGCTTGCCATTGGCTTTGCCATGGGGCCGCTCATATTTTCGGCCATCGGCAGCGAGGGCGTGCTGCCCTTTGTCATCGGTGCCTGCGCCATCATGCTCGCCTTCGTGCCGATCTATATTGCCCGCGCCGAAAGCCCGGTTCTCGACGAAAAGCCGCAGAAGCATTTTCTGCGCTACGTCTATCTGGTGCCGACGGCGACCGCTGCCGTTTTCGTCTTCGGCGCGGTGGAGGCCGGCGGCCTGTCGCTGTTTCCGGTCTATGCCAACCGCTCCGGCCTTCCCGAATCGAGCGCTGCCCTGCTGCTGACGGTGATGGGTATCGGCAACATGGTCTTCCAGATCCCCTTCGGCATGATTTCCGACCGGCTGAAGGACCGCCGCCCCATGCTGTTCCTGATGGCGCTGACGGGGCTTGCAGGCGCCCTGGCGCTGCCCTCGCTGATGGGCAACTGGTGGCTGATGGCGGGCCTGCTGCTCGTCTGGGGCGGCTGTGTGTCCGGCCTCTATACGGTCGGCCTTGCGCATCTGGGCTCGCGACTCACCGGGGCAGACCTTGCAGCGGCCAATGCAGCCTTCGTTTTCTGTTATGCCATCGGCACGGTTGCAGGCCCGCAAGCTATTGGCGCTGCCATCGATATCAGCGGAAATGACGGCTTTGCCTGGGCCTTGGCCGGCTTCTTTGCCCTTTATGTGCTGATATCCATCGGCCGAATGGTTTTCGGACGAGATCAGGCTTGACTTTTCGGGCGCGATTTGTAGTTTCGCGCCAGATTTGGCCGTGGACCGCGTGAGGCGTCCGCGGCATGATTTTTATTTAGAGGCAGGAAGACCATGGCGAAAGCTACGACCATCAAGATCAAGCTGCTGTCGACGGCCGATACCGGTTTCTTCTACGTCACGACGAAGAACAGCCGTACGATGACCGACAAGATGACCAAGACCAAGTACGACCCGATCGCACGCAAGCACGTCGACTTCAAGGAAACCAAGATCAAGTAATCCTGATCTTTTTCCTTTTATCAAAAGGCGCGGCGCCTCTGGCCCCGCGCCTTTTTCGTGCGCGCCCTTGCCGGATCATGCTCTGCTCAGTGCCTGGATCAGACTTTGCTCGGGACGTTTCGCGGGCACGACCAAACCGGATGCGGTGACAGCCGCCAGACCTGGCCTCCCCTCGCCCAAAGCGCCCATGAACTGCCGCAGGCGTGCCGCAGAGGCCCGTTTCAGGGTGGATGGCACCGGTGCCTAGGGTTGCGGCCCAGAGGGCATGGAACTGCCTTGGCGGGCGCTCTGGCGGGCCACAGGCGTGGCTGAACCAACAGCGCCACCACTGCTCTCTCCCGGTCATGGCTCTGTTCATTGCCACAGCCCGGCTTCAGGCCGGCTTCGCGCGCGACTGCCTCCCGAAGAGGCAGCGACTGGCTGCCGCGGGCGCTGATCGGTGGTAGCGCGCCGTTCAACGCGGGCATACCATTTCATCATTCACAGGGGAGAGCTTTAGGGGGTCGGTCGGCGCGCAAAGCGGCACGAGGAACCGCGTGATATGCGAACCGACCGACCGACCCCACGACCCAGGAGATGCGGCGGACCTGAGCATCATGGGGTATCTGAGTTCCCGCACCCCTCGAAAGGAGGCAGAAACAATCTGGCATGTGCTAAACTTGCCTACTTCAGAATTAAAATCAACCTATTCTTAACCAGCCGGCTGTTTTCCACATGACATGGTTAAAAACAACAAGGCCATTGCTATATGCTGAAACAATATTGGTAAGTAAAATCTTGCCGGTTCTTGGCGCGATCGGCACCGGTCAAAGTTCATCCATGGCTGGGAAAAGTGCTGGAAAGCAAGCTTTGCAGGTCGCAAACGTTGAACGAACGTATTCAAAAAACAGAATAATGCACGCGAGCACGGAAATCTGTCTACCTTGCATATTTTAGCTTGGCATAACCTGATGCACAATATTTTGGCCTACTCAGAGGCAGTCCTGCCGGATATTAAGGCGAATCACTACGCTGCGGCGGCAACCACGCGATTGCGCCCACCGGTCTTGGCAGCATAAAGCGCGCGGTCTGCCTGTTTGAGCAATTGCTCGGGCGTCTCGATACCTTGCGTATTGGTGGCAATGCCGAGCGAGGCGGTTATGGCAAGGCGCAGGCCGGAGCGCTCCAGCACAAAAGGCTCGTTTTCGATACTGGCGCGCAGCCGCTCGGCAATCACTGCCGCAGACGTCGCATCCGTATCCGGCATCACCACGACAAACTCCTCGCCGCCGTAGCGACAGGCAAGGTCTGCCCCACGCACCGTGGAGCGGATGCGCCGCGCAAACTCGCGCAGCACCTCATCGCCCACATCATGGCCATAACTGTCATTCACCTGCTTGAAGCGATCGATATCGGTCATGCAGACGGAGAGCGCCCTGCCGCGCGTCGCAGCCCGGGTAAACAGCACCTTCAACTGGTTGTCGAGGTAGCGCCGGTTGTTGAGACCGGTCAGCCCATCCGTGACGGCCAGCTCGATCGTCTGGCGCACATTGGCGCGCAGACGGTCATTGTAGCGCTTGCGCTTGATCTGCGTCAGCGTGCGGGCCACCAGTTCGTTGGGATCGATCGGACGCACGATGTAATCGTTGACGCCGAGATCGAGCGCCCGCACGATCACGTCCTCATCGCCAAGCTCCGTCACCAGCAGCAGCGGCAGGAAGCGGGTGCGCTCCAGAAGACGCAGCTGCGCGCAGAGCCGCAGCGGATCATAATCGTCGCCGGTGCCGTTGATGATCACCATGTCGACGGGGTTTTCCGCTGCTTCAAAGAGCGCCGCCTGCGGATCGGACATGGCGATGACCTCTGCCACGGGCTTCAGTGCCCTGACGATGCGCTCCTGCGAGCTTGCGCGGCTATCGACCAGCAGCACCTGTCCCGGCCCTTCCATCGCATCCAGCCGCAACGGCTCGTCCATGCCCATGGTACGGGCGGTTTCGGCACGCAGGCGCAACTCGTCGCCCAGTGTCTTCAGCCGCACCAGGCTCTTGACCCGCGAGATCAGTTGCAGGTCGTTGACGGGTTTGGTCAGAAAATCGTCGGCACCGGCCTTCAGGCCGCGCACGCGATCTGCCGGCTGATCCAGCGCCGTCACCATGACAACGGGAATATGCGCGGTACGCTGATCGGTCTTCAGCCGCTCGCAGACCTCAAAGCCGTTCATGCCAGGCATCATCACATCGAGGAGGATGATGTCGACATGCGTCTTCTGGGCAATCTCCAACGCCTTGAAGCCGTCCTCAGCCGTCAGCACGTCAAAATATTCGGCAAGCAGCCTGGCTTCCAGCAGCTTCACGTTCGCCGGAATGTCATCAACCACCAGGATCCGTGCCGTCATCTGTCAAAAGTCCCGTTCAGGCGTCGCCCAGATATGTCTTGATGGTTTCTATAAATTTCGGCACGGAAATCGGCTTGGAGACATAGGCCTCGCATCCACCCTGGCGAATGCGCTCCTCATCTCCCTTCATGGCAAAGGCCGTGACGGCAATGACCGGAATGACGTGCAGTTCGTCGTCTTCCTTCAGCCATTTTGTCACCTCCAGCCCCGATACTTCCGGCAGCTGGATATCCATGAGAATCAGGTCCGGTCGATATTTCCGCGCCAGATCCAGCGCTTCCATTCCGTTGCGCGTCTGGATCGTCGTATAGCCAGAGGCTTCGATCAGATCGCGGAAGAGCTTCATGTTCAGCTCATTGTCTTCGACAATCATGACCCTTTTGGGCATAACATCATCCCTATCCAGCCTTGCAAGCTTCACCTTGAGATATAAGCTCGCATCATGGCCGATTCCATTCATTCGGCAGGATGGACACTAAAGCCATTTGGTTGAAGAAAAGGTAATTTATAAACATATGCGCCTCGACACGGGAAAAACATCGGCATTGCCCAAGCCGGAGGAAACGGCCGCTGCCGTTCTTCAATGGCTGGCGGAGGAGCCGGACATGTTCGGCCGCTTTCTGGCGCTCTCCGGCCTGCAGGTGGATCAGCTGCGCGATGCCATCGGCGATCCCGGTTTTCTGGCCGGCATGATCGATTTCATCATGGCGCATGAACCGACGCTTCTTGCCTTTTGCGAGGCCCGCCAGTGGAAGCCGGATGCGGTGGTGGCGGCCTGGCATCACTATTCCGGGCCGGGCCTTGCCTCGGGAGATTACGAGTGAGCGAGATCGTCGACCTCGATCACGTGCGCCTCACCGACCGGCCGCTGGCCGTCTGCGACGTGGACGATGTGGTGCTGGAATTCCTCACCCCCTTTGAAAGCTACCTGACGAGCCTTTGCCATCGCCTCGTTCCCCGCTCCTACCGTCTGCACGGCAATATCGTCTCGGCGCTTGATGAGGCACCGGTCGAGGATGCGCTGGTGAGCAAGCTGATCCTGGATTTCTTCGAGGCGCAGGAGACCTGGCAGGTTCCCTTCGGCGATGCCGTCTCGGCGCTGAGCCGCATCGGCGAGACGGCCGACATTGTGTTTCTGACCGCCATGCCACCGCGTTACACGCAGATGCGCCGCCGCCTGCTCGACCGGCTGGATCTCACTTTTCCGCTGCTTGCCACCGAAAGCCCGAAAGGCCCGGTTATCGAGCGCCTGCATGGCAACCGCAACCTGCCCGTCGCCTTCATCGACGACATGGCGCACAACCACGTCTCTGTCGCAGACAGCGTGCCGGAATGCCTGCTCGTCCACCTGATGCCCGCAAGCGAAATGCACCGCCACGCGCCAAAACCCGGCCCGCATGTGGTGCAGGCCAGCGACTGGGCCGATGCCGAAGGCCATATTCTTCGACATTTTCAGACCGCCTAACCGGCCAGACCGGATTCAGCTGCCGCCATCCACAGGCCTGTCGCTAAACGTCCTCTGGCAGTGCTTGTGCGCGGTGCCTGACACACGTATGGTGCAGATGTTCAACATTTGTTCCCGGCCATGACCCAACCTGCTGCCCATGATCCCGGCTTCTGCCGCGACTGCCTGACCGGCCAGCCGGCCGGCAACCGGCGCTGCCGCGCCTGCGGCAGCCCGCGCCTTGTCTACCATCCGGAACTCTACGACCTGACGCTGGCCCATATCGATTGCGATGCCTTTTACGCCTCCGTGGAAAAGCGCGACAATCCCGATCTGGCGGACAAGCCTGTGATCATCGGCGGCGGCAAGCGCGGCGTGGTGTCGACGGCCTGCTACATTGCCCGCATCAGTGGCGTGCGCTCGGCCATGCCGATGTTCAAGGCGCTGGAGGCCTGTCCCGATGCGGTGGTCATTCCGCCCAACATGGAAAAATACGGCAAGGTGGGCCGCGAGGTGCGCACGCTGTTCCAGGAACTGACGCCGCTGGTGCAGCCGATTTCCATCGACGAGGCATTCCTCGATCTCTCCGGTACGGAACGCCTGCATCACGATCCACCGGCGCGCATTCTGGCAAGGCTTGCCCGGCGGGTGGAACAGGAGATTGGCATCACGCTGTCGGTCGGCCTCTCCTACTGCAAGTTCCTCGCCAAGGTGGCCTCCGACCTCAACAAGCCGCGCGGTTTTTCGGTGATCGGACAGGCGGAGGCCGTGGCCTTTCTTGCACCTCGCCCCGTCACCACTATCTGGGGTGTGGGACGCGCGCTTGCCACGACGCTGGAGGCCGATGGCATCCGCACCATCGGCCAGCTGCAGGTGATGCAGGAGGCCGACCTGATGCGCCGTTATGGCGCCATGGGCCAGCGGCTGTCGCGTCTCTCGCGCGGCATAGACGAGCGCACCGTGCATGCCAATGAAGCGGCAAAAAGCGTTTCTGCGGAAACCACCTTTTTCGAGGATATCTCGCGATTCGAGGATCTGGTGCCGATCATGCGCCGTCTCTCCGAAAAGGTATCTGCCCGGCTAAAACATCAGGAGATTGCCGGCCAGACCGTGGTGCTGAAGCTGAAGACCGCCGATTTCAAGAGCCGCACCCGCAACCGCCGGCTTGAAGACCCGACGCAGCTTGCCGACCGGATCTTTCGCACGGGCCTCAGCCTCTTGGAAAAGGAAACCGATGGCGCGAAATTCCGGCTGATCGGCATTGGTGTGACCGACCTCAGCGACCCCACGCGCGCCGATCCACCCGACCTTGTCGATGAGCAGGCGGGGCGGCGGGCAGCGGCGGAAGCGGCAATGGACAAGCTGCGCCAAAAGTTCGGCAAGGCCGCCGTCGAGACGGGTTACACATTTGGTGCCGTGCGTCCAAAACGCTGACGGCGTGTTCCATCACCGCAACGTGATGACGGCGTCCACACTCCAGCCAAACGACCGCCGGCTTTTCTAAAACTTCGTTAAACTTGTCTGCATAGGCTGCCTCTCTGTTTACTGCGTAAAGAGGTTTGCCATGTTGAGATCCGCCGCAATCGCGCTTGTGCTGATGTCAGGGGCGGCCCTTCCGGCAGTGGCGGCCGATGAGGCCCGCACCCTGCAGATCATCGTCTCCACCGACAGCCAGCGCCTGACGGTTTATGACGGCGACATGATCGTGGCGACCTCGAAAGTATCGACCGGCAAGCCGGGGCACGATACGCCAACGGGCATCTTTTCCGTCCTCGAAAAACGCAAGTACCACGAATCCAACATCTATTCGGCAGCGCCCATGCCGTGGATGCAGCGGCTGACATGGTCGGGTATTGCGCTCCACGAATCAAACAGTGTGCCGAGCTATCCCGCATCGCACGGCTGTGTGCGGATGCCGGCGGAGTTTGCCCGCACGCTTTACCGCATGACGAGCCGCGGCGTGCATGTGATCATCAACGACACAGCCGTTGCACCACAGCCGGTCAGCCATCCCGCGCTGTTTTCCCCTCTCGCCGAGGAGCCGCCCCGCGAACTCCTGTCCGACGTTCCGCTGCGCCCATCCGCATCCCATGGCGCTGCAGGTGAGGTTCAGGTGGCGATGGCCATGCCATCCTCACCGGTTACCGCCACACCACCGGGCAACACAGACAAGAGCGCCAATCCAGCAAAGGGCGGCAAAGCCCCGCAGGCGGCCGCAGACAGCGAACCTGCGCCGCTGCGCATTCTGATCACCCGCCGGGACCAGCGCGATACGGTGCGCGATGTGCAGGACATGCTGACCGAACTCGGCTTTGACGCGGGCGCTGCCGATGGCATCATGGGGACGACCACGCGCAGTGCGCTTGCCGGGTTCAAGCGCTGGAAGGCGCTGCCGGCCAAGGGGCCGCAGTTGACGCCCGACCTGCTTTCCGCGCTTTATGCCTCTTCCGGCCGCACCCCGCCGCCGGCGGGCCAGATACTGGTGCGGCAAGGGTTTGAAGACATTCTCTCCGAACCGGTGGCCTTCAAGGAGCCGGAAAAGGCGCTCGGCACCCATTTCCTCAGCGTGATCGGCATCGACAGGGACAAGGGCGATGCGCAATGGCGCGGCCTTTCTCTGCCAAACGATCTGTCCGACGCGGACCGCAAGCGGCTCGGCATCACGCAGGCAGCGCTTGAGGGACCGAATGCCTTGACCGCCGTGCTCGACCGGATCAGCATTCCCGAGGACGTGCGGATGAAGATCAGCACCACGATGTCGACCGGCACGTCGCTGACGATCACCGATACCGGCACTGGCCACGAGACCACCACCGGCACCGATTTCATCACCCTCACCCACCGCGGCCCCCGCGCCTGACGAGAGATTACTCAAGGCGTCGAAAGAGCTGCCAGACCGATCAAGCCACCGATCAGACCAGACAAGGCCCGGCAAGGCGCCGGCCGATAGCGATCACACCAGTTCGACATCCAGCACGCCGGGGGCGGCGCGAAGGGCGGCGGCGATTTCCGGGGAGATGCGGTATTTTTCCGTCAGTTCCACTTCGATCTCGCGCCGGCCGTCATCCTTGATGACGACGAAGGACACGAGGCCATCGCCGCGGGCGTTAAGATGGCGGGCGACGGTTTTGAGCGGACCGGAATCGCGCACATAAACCCGTAGCGCCTTCTGCATCTGCACAGACTTTTCCTCCAGCGATTGCGCCGTCTGGATGCGAAGGCCGATGCCTTCCGGCCGCTCGTCGGCCTGCACGGTGATCACAAGCGATTTGCCGGGCTCTAGAAGGTCGCGGTACTGGGCAAGCGCTTCGGAAAACAGCACGGCCTCGAACTGGCCGGTAGCATCGGAAAAGGTGACGATGCCCATCTTGTTGCCGGTGCGGGTCTTACGCTCCTGTTTGCCTGTCACCGTGCCGGCAAGTCGCCCGGCATTGGCGCCGGCTTTGACAGCGGCGGAAAACTCGGCAAAATTCTGCACCCGCATCTTGGCCAGCACATCCTTGTAGCTATCAAGCGGATGGGCCGAGAGATAAAAGCCGAGCACCTGATATTCGCGCATCAACATTTCCGACGGAAGCCACGGATTGAAAGCGGGAAGGCTGACGCGCTCGGGCGAGGCGCTGCCGCCGCCGGAGCCGAACATGTCGGACTGGCCGCTCGTCTTGTTTTCCGCCGCCCGCTGCGCATAACCCATGATGCGCTCCAGCCCGCCGATCAGTTCGGCGCGGTCGCGGCGGAAACAATCGAAGGCACCGGCTGAAATCAGGCTTTCGAGCACACGGCGGTTGACCTGTTTCGGATCGATGCGCAGGCAGAAATCCTCGATGCTCTCGAAGGGCTTTTCACCGCGCACGGCAACGATATGTTCCACCGCCGATTCACCGACGCCCTTGATGGCGTTCAGCGAATAAAAGATGCAAGTCTCGCCGGTTTCGAACATGCGAAACGAGGTCTGGATGGACGGCGGTACGACCTTGATGCCGAGGCGCCCGGCGTCCTGACGGAAATCGTTGAGCTTTTCGGTGTTGGCCATATCGTAAGTCATCGAGGCCGCCAGAAACTCGACCGGATAATGCGCCTTCATATAGGCCGTCTGATAGGAAACGATGGCGTAGGCGGCGGCATGAGATTTGTTGAAGCCGTAATTGGCGAACTTGGCCAGAAGCTCGAAAATGTTCTTCGCCTGCGGCTTCGACACACCGTTCTTCACGGCGCCGTCGATGAAGCGCTCGCTCTGCTGGTCCATCTCCGCCTTGATCTTCTTGCCCATGGCGCGGCGCAGAAGGTCGGCTTCGCCGAGCGAATAACCGGAGAGAACCTGGGCGATCTGCATCACCTGTTCCTGGTAAACGATAACGCCCTGCGTTTCCTTCAGCAGGTAATCGATGGTCGGATGAACCGATTCGATCTCTTCCTCGCCGTGCTTTCGGGCATTGTAGGTGGGGATATTCTCCATCGGGCCGGGACGATAAAGCGCCACCAGCGCAATGATATCCTCGATACAGTCCGGTTTCATGCCGATGAGGGCTTTTCGCATGCCCGCACTTTCCACCTGGAACACGCCGACCGTTTCGCCCCTCGACAGCATCTCGTAGGTCTTGGTGTCATCGAGCGGGATGGTGGCGAGATCGACATGGATGTTGCGCTTGGCAACAAAATCCACTGCCGTCTTCAAGACGGTCAGCGTCTTCAGGCCGAGAAAGTCGAACTTGACGAGGCCGGCCTGCTCGACCCATTTCATGTTGAACTGGGTGACCGGCATGTCCGAGCGCGGATCGCGGTACATCGGCACAAGCTTCGACAGCGGCCTGTCGCCGATCACGATGCCGGCGGCGTGCGTGGAAGCGTGGCGATAAAGCCCCTCGATCTTCTGGGCGATATCGAGAAGGCGGGCGACAACCGGCTCCTTGTCGGCCTCTTCCTGAAGTTTCGGTTCTTCCTCGATGGCTTTTGACAGCGGCGTTGGTGCTGCCGGATTGTTCGGCACGAGCTTGCAGATCTTGTCGACCTGCCCATAGGGCATTTCGAGCACGCGGCCGACGTCGCGCAGCGCCGCACGGGCCTGCAGCGATCCGAACGTGATGATCTGCGCCACCTGCTCGCGACCGTATTTCTGCTGCACGTAGCGGATCACCTCTTC